>JANMKM010000165.1:0-7578 GCA_031372035.1 Rhodoferax sp.
CTGCGCATCAAGTTGCTCAAGCTCGCCGCGGTGGTGACCCGCAACACGCGGCGCATTCGCCTGTACCTGGCCTCCAACTGGCCCAGCGCGGACGTCTTTGCACACGCCATGAGCCAGCTGCGATCTCCATGAACTTCATACAGTGCCTGGCCCGCGCGTTGACACCAATAAGGCCCGCAACCCAAGCCGGGGTGGGGGTAATCACGTGTGAAGCGGTGCTGATTGCATCGAGTTGTCTCGTATCGCCGCGCAATCACACTATTTGAGCGCCACCACGCTCCGATCAGACCTTGCAAACCCGTACAGTGGGGTTACCGTGAAATATGCAGGTTAGCCGTCTGAAAGCAGCTGAATCGTCCTGAAATGCTCTGAACCTGGAGTGGGTCTGGTCGGGCCTGCCCACGAAGCAGGCACGTATAGTTGGCAGGCCGCTGACACAAGGAGACTGCCATGACCCAGGACCTGCTGGAAACCATCGAGGGTGGCATTGCCACGCTCACCATGAACCGCCCCGAGGCACGCAATGCACTGACGCGCGAGATGATGCTGGCGCTGGCCGAGGCGCTGCCGCGGCTTGCCGGCGACCCGGCCGTGCGGCTGGTGGTGTTGACCGGTGCCGGCAGCGCCTTCTGTTCCGGCGGTGACGTGAAGAACTTTGCCCGCAGCGCAGCCGGGGCGCCTGCCACCGTGTCTTTCGACCACAAGGTGAGCGACCTGCGCGCCCGCATGGAGGTCAGCCGCTGGCTGCATGAAATGCCCAAGCCTACGCTGGCCGTGATACCCGGCGCGGCTGCTGGCGCCGGGCTGTCGCTGGCGCTGGCCTGTGACCTGCGCATTGCGGCGGATGACGCCAAGCTCACCACCGCGTTCACCAAGATCGGCCTGTCGGGCGACTTTGGTGGCAGCTACTTCCTGAACCACCTGGTGGGCGCGGCCAGAGCGCGGGAAATGTACTTCACCGGCCAGGTGGTGCGTGGCGACGAGGCCCAGCGCATCGGCCTGGTCAACCGCGTGGTGCCGGCGGCGCAACTGGCACAGGCGGCCCGTGCCTGGGCGGCCGAACTGGCGGCGCTGCCCACCATCGCCATTGGCTACATGAAGCGCAACCTCAATACCGGCTTGCGCGGTTCGCTGTCCGACGTGCTGGACGCCGAGGCGATCCACATGATCCGCACCTTCGACACCGACGACCACAAGGGTGCGGCCGTGGCCTTTGTGGAAAAGCGCGCACCGCGTTTTGAAGGTCGCTAGGGCGGCGACCAGCAGACCTGCCTGACGCCCGCGGCACGGCTCGCACCACCCGCGCCATGGCAGCAGCGTAGCAATAATGGCTGCCATGGCATCGACAACGTCCTTGCGCGTGCGCATCCTGCGGCTGACCCTGCTGGGCAACTTCGGCGGGGCCTTGCTGAGCTTCCTGTACTTCCGTCAGATTGACACCACGGCGGGCAACGATTCGGCGCCACCCGGCGTCGTCGAGATCCTGACCTTCGTCTTGGGCTTTGTGCTGCTCTATGGGACCCTGATGCTGGTCACCGTGCGCTGGCGCCGGCCATTGCAAGACATGGTGGGCGCGCCGCCGCCGGGCCTGGCCGGTGACATGGTGCGCCGGCGGGCACTGCTGATGCCCGCCTACCTGGCCCTGATGACCTGGGCCGGTTGGCTGCTGGCAGGCATCTTCTGGGGCGCGCTGCTGCCGCTGTGGTTGGGCAACATTCCCCTGAGTGTGGCGGTACGCGCGGTTTTCGGCATCAGCGGTGTCGGCGGAACCTTTGTAGCGGCCAGCATGTTCTTCGGCATCGAGCGCATCTGGCGCAGCGAACTGCCGCGCTACTTTCCGAACGGCGACCTGAGTGCAACGCAGGTGCCGCAGTTGCGGGTGCGCCAGCGCCTGCTGGCAGTGCTGCTGCTGGTGGGCGCCTTGCCGCTGGCGGTGCTGGCGGTGGCGGCGTTGGCACGCGCCAATGCGCTGCAAGGCGCCGATGGGGCCACGGCGGCGGGCATTGTGCAAAACCTGATCGTGGTGGTGGTGGTCATCGCACTGTCCGGTCTGGCTGCCGGCTTTGTGCTGTCGCGCCTGGTGGCGGACAGCATTGCCGCGCCCTTGCGCGACGTGCAGCGGGCGATGCGGCAGGTGCGAGAGGGCGCGCTGGATGTGCGCTGTGCCGTGACCTCCAACGACGAGATCGGTGCCGTGGCCGAGGGCTTCAACAACATGGTGGAGGGCTTGCGCGAACGTGAGCGCATTCGCGAGACCTTTGGCAAGTACGTGAGCCCGGAGGTGCGCGACGAGATC
Source organism: Rhodoferax sp. (assembly GCA_031372035.1). GTDB lineage: Bacteria > Pseudomonadota > Gammaproteobacteria > Burkholderiales > Burkholderiaceae_C > CAISIP01. Next base: position 2,297 of record JANMKM010000165.1, read on the forward strand.
CTGGCCGGCCGTGCGGCCACCACCGGGGCGCTGCGCGAAGTCACGATCCTGTTTGCCGACCTGCGCGACTTCACGCCCTGGGTCGAGGCGACGCCGGCGCCGCAGGTGGTGGCGGACCTGAACGCCTACATCGGCGAGATGGACGCCGCCATCCGCGCCCACGGTGGCCTGGTGCTGCAGTTCATTGGCGACGAGATCGAGGCTGTGTTCGGCGCGCCTGTGGACAATCCCCAGCATGCCGACGCGGCCGTGGCCGCAGCACGCATGATGTGTGAACGGCTGGCCGTCTGGAATGCGGCACAGCGCGCGGCCGGCCGCAAGGAGCTGCGCCAGGGCATCGGCATCCACAGCGGCACCGTGATCGCCGGCAACATCGGCAGTGGCGAGCGCCTCTCGTATGCGCTGGTGGGTGACAGCGTGAACGTGGCATCCCGCATCCAGTCGCTGAACAAGGAGTTCGGCACCACGGTGCTGGTCAGCGCCGCGACGCATTCGCTGCTGCAGTCCACTGCAGGCCTGGATGCGTTGCCCGCAGTGAAGGTCAAGGGGCACGCTGCTGAGGTGTCGGTGTTTGCGCTGGTGTGAACAGGCCCTGACCGGCGCTGCCGTTCAGGCGTAGATGCCGAACTGCGCCAGGCTCAGCGTCGGATGGGCGGCGACCAAGGCGCTGAAGTAGTCGGGTATGGTGCTGTCCAGGTCTGCCGCGCCAGCGGCGCCACCATAGCTGCCATCCACGTCGCCGCCCAGGTAGGCCACCAGGCCCAGGTGTACGGCTCCGGCGCCGTTCAAGGCCAGGCCTATGGCGCCAGGCAGGCCCGGGCTGAGATTGGCCAAAGCCGCGACGCGAGTGTCGCCTTCATCGACGAAATGCCAGGCCGGCTCGGGTGCGGACAGTCCCACCACGTACCGCAGCACGCCGATGGCGTCACCCAGGGCGACAACACCGTTGCCGTCGAAGTCGGCCGCCAGGGCCTGGTATGGAGACAAGGGCTGGTTGCTGCCGTTGATGTTCAGGCCCACGATCATGCGCATGATGGCAATCGCATCCTGCAGATTCACGGCGCCGCTGGTTGCGGCGGCTTCACTGGCCGGTACTGCCCGGCTGGCCGTCAGCGTCAGACTGAGGTCGGTCACCGCGTCCAGCCGGGCGCTGCCCTGGGCATCGGTGGCCAAGCTGTGGCCGGCGCCGTTGAGCGCCACCTCGGTCAGCAGGGTGTGGGCCTTCCAGCTGTAGGCGAGCGCCTCGATGCTGGTGCCGATGGCCAGCCCCAGCGGCATGCTGCGGTCAGCAAACTGCACAGTTTCCACATGCACCAGGGTGTCTGTGCCGTCGTCGCCACCACTGACGGTAAAGCCACTGCCGCTGGCACTGACCACATAGGCGCCACGTGGCCCCTGATAGACCACGGTGTCGCTGCCGGCGCCGCCGTCGAACCGGTCGTCACCCGGGCCGCCCAGGATGGTGTCGTTGCCCTCGCCGGCAAACACGGTGTCGCCATCCTTGCCGATCGAGAGGTCGATGCTGTCGCCTTGGGCGCTGCCGCTGATCGTGAAGGCGTGGCCGCCATCGATGCGGCCCAGCACCAGGGCGGCGCTGACCAGTTGCGCGGCCGTGAGCGAGAGCATCGGTGTGCCCGGATCGGTCAGCGAAATCCAGCCCAGCAGGCCGCTGGCCGCCACCGGTTCCAGCGCCTGCAACTGTGCCACCAGGCCGGCGGCGCTGTCCACCAGTGTGGCCACGCTGCCGAGTTCGCCGGCGCCAAAGCTGGCCGAGACCGCCAGTGAGTCGGCGCGCAGGCCCGGAGCCTGCGGCATGCCGTCGGCACTGTCGCTGGCTACGAAGAAGACGGCATTTACCGATTTGAGCTGATCCAGGGTCTGGTCAAACTCGGTCCTCCAGTACTGGCCGTTGACCACGCCCCAGGGATTGCGCAGCACGAACTCGCCGTTGAGCGCGTCGAGGCCCACATTCGAGAACATGTGCTTCTCGACTGTGAGCAGCTTGTGCTCGCTGTCGTAGCTGTCCTTGAAGGTGGCAACGTCGACTTCGCGGCGGTTGCTGATGGCCCGGACCAGGATGTCGTACAGTCCATTCCAGCCTGCGGCGGTGTACTGCGAAGAGTCATAGGCCATGACCTCGCGCCCGGTGATCTGGGTCAACGGGTCCGAGGAGCCGCCGATGATCAAGCTGTACTGGTTTCCCTGCGTGTGTCCACCTGGCAGCCCGGGCTGGGCATTGAGCCCCACGTAGGCTTTTTCGAGCAGCGGCACCCAGCTCACCGAGCCGTTGTTGCCGGCCTGGATGGCGCCGTCGAAGTAGGGTAGTTCCGAGTTGACCGTGACGTACACCGGATCGCCGTTGACATAGAAGCGCACACCGTAGCTGTTAAGCCTGGCACCACCACTGGCGGTGAATTCGCCGTTGTCGGTGATCATGGAGACGATCACACCAGGCTCGTTCAGCGCCACCTGCAGCAGGGACGACAGCAGGTAGCAGTCGCCAAAGCTGCGCTGGTTGATGTCATAGGGGCTGGGCCCGTCGGCACCGAACAGGGGATCGGTGACTGGCCGGTAGCTGGCAATCCGGGCGTTCTCAAATATCGGCGCCGGCAGGTCGGTGCCCAGGAACCATTTGCCGATCAGCCGGTTCATGGCCAGTTCGTTGGTGCCGGCAGCCAGATTGCCCAGATCGATGCTGCTCAGGGCGCCGCCGGTCCAGGTGGCGTTCCAGGGGTCGCCGTTGACAAGCTGGTCGCTGATGTAGGCCAGGTAGGGCAAGGTGGCAATGCCGTCGGGTGCGTTCAGGCTGGCGGCCAGCACTTGCAGATCGCTGAACTCGCCGGCGCTGACGCCGCCGCTTGCGGCGTCGCCCAGAATCTTGAGCAGGTCGGAAAAATCAAGGCTGTTGCCCGACAGGCCCGCGGCCACGTCCGCGCGTACCTCGGCATCATGCAGCCGCGCCAGCACCGGATTCGGCGCAGCGGCGCCGACGGTCAGGACTTGCGCCGTGGCGTAGTTCGAGCGCAGGTTGCCCTCCAGCGCGGCAATATCCACGGTTTCGATGCCGAAGGTGCTGCCACCCACGTACTCCAGTGTGCCCAGGCTGGCGGCCGGCACGCGCACCCAGGTGTTGGCCGGCTGTGTCGCACCGTTCAGCGCCAGGTGGCCACCCGTGCTGCCGTTGTCGCGGAACTCGAAGGCGTCCACCGGCACGCTGGAGCCGCTGCTGGCCGATGCCACCAGGCTGGCGGCCGCGACGTGTGCGTTGGCAGCCACCGTCAGGTCCTGGGCCAGCACCACCGGCTGGATGGTGGCGGCTGAGGTGACTGTGGCCGTCTGGAAGCGCGACCATTCACCGTGCGCGGCAACCGCTATGTCCAGCTTTTCGCTGCCGGCGCTGGCGCCCCCCACATACAGCAGATCCGGCAGGTCGGCTGCCTGGACCGTGATCCAGGTGTTGGCCAGCTGTTTGGCGCCAAAGAGCGACAGATAGCCGCCAGCGCTGCCGCCGTCGCGGAAGTTGTAGGCGGTGATGGCCTGGTTGCCGGGGTCGCTCTGCGTCGCGATCAGACTCGATGCCTGCAGCGCCGCGTTCAGGCCGACGCTGGCGTTCTGCACCGTAAGTACCGGCAGGCTGCTGGGCGGCACGATGGTGGTGACGGTGCCGACGCTCTGGCTGCTCCATTCGCCGTTGGCATAGGCCTTGATGATGAACGGCTCCTTCCCAACCACCGGGCCGCCCACATAGACCAGCTTCGACAGATCGTCCGCCGACACGACGATGGTGTTGCCGGCAGCCTGGGGTACGTTGTTCAGGGAGAAGTAGCCGCCACCCGTGCCGTCGTCGTAAAACAGGTAATGGCTGGCGCCAGCATGGCCCGCTGGTCCGATGGCGCCGAGCAGCGTGCCAGCCTGGATCTTCAGGTTCTGACCCACACTCTGGTCCGTGGCCGCTATCGTGAACGCAGGAGGCGGCGCCTGTGCCACTGGCAGCTGGGTAAAGACCGAGGCTGTCGCCGTGCCCGAGTCCCCGTTGGCGTTGCGGGCCTGGATGTCAATGGTCTCGTTGCCGGCGGCACCACCCGCCACGTATTGCAGCCGCGGCAGGTCGGCCACTTTAACGCTGATCCAGGTTTGCGGCGCCTGCTTCACGCCGTCGCGGACGAAGCCGCCGCCGTCCAGGCCGTTGTCGCGGAACAGGAAGGTGGTGATCGGAAAGTCGGTCGCCGCATTGGACAGGTTCAGCAGGCCCGCAGCCGCAATGGCGGACTTGGCATCGAGCACCCTGTCCACCACCTGGAATACCGGCGTGGCCGCGGCTGCGGTGGTGTGGGTGGCATGCTGGGTCAGCGACCACTGGCCATCCCACACAGCCACGTCCACGGTTTCGCTGCCAGCGGCAGCGCCGCCCACATACTGCAGCCGGACCAGGTCCGCGCTTTGCACCGTGACCAGGGTGTTGGCAGCCTGCGGTACGCCGTTCAGGCTGAGATAGCCGCCATCGGCGCCAATGTCCGTGAACGCGTACTGGGTGATGGCGTGGCCGCCGGGGCTGGCAACCCGTGCCACCAGGCTGCCGGCGGCGATGGCGGTGTTCTGGGGCACGAGCTTGCTGGCGACCGTAAGCTGCGGCAAGGCCGGTGGCGGCGCCAGCGTGGTGACGCTGGCCGTCTGCGCGCTGGACCACTGGCCGTCGAACACGCTGACGCCCACCGTTTCCACTCCGGCCGCGTTGCCGCCCATATAGACCAGCTTGGAAAGCCTGCCGGCACTGACGCTGATGGCCTGGTTGTCCGCTTGCCGGATGCCTTCCAGCGCGAAGTAGCCACCACCCACGCCTTGGTCCGTGAAGCTGTAGGCGGTGATCCCGTAATGGTTCGGGTCGCTCACGGCAGCGATCAGGCTCTGCGCCGGCAATGCGCCATTGGCATCGACGTTGCGGCCCTGCGTCGTCACGCTGGGCGGCAGCGCCAGCACGGCGTTGGTGGCGGCAGCGGTGAATGCTTCGGCCGTGCCATTGGCGTCGATATAGGCTGCACGCACGCTGATGGCCTTACCGATCTGCGCCTGTCCCAGAAACAACGTGGTGGCGGTGGCGCCGGCAATGCTGCTGCCGTCGGCCAGCCATTGGTAGTTGATCGAAAGCTGGGCCGGACCATCGGGGTCGCTCAAGGTGTTGGCGGCGCTCAGCGACTGGCCCAGCCTCGCCGTACCCGAGACGCTGACCGAGCCGAGTGTGGCGTAGTTGACAGGTGTGACATCCAGGCGGGCAGTGGCGGAAC
>JANMKM010000069.1:0-3035 GCA_031372035.1 Rhodoferax sp.
AGCTACATGCTGGAAGACCGCAAGATGATGATGCGGCTGTTTCCGGAGTTGTTCAGTGGCCACCGTGTGGCGCCGGTGGCGCACTACCCTGATTTGCTGCTGGAGACCCTGCGCAGCTCCAGCCCGGCGACTACGGCCGAACCCACGGTGGTGGTGCTTACGCCCGGCATGTACAACAGCGCCTACTTCGAGCATGCCTTCCTGGCGCAGCAGATGGGGGTGGAGCTGGTCGAGGGCCAGGACCTGTTCGTGCGTGACAACTTTGTCTACATGCGCACCACCCGCGGCCCGAAGCGGGTCGACGTGATCTACCGCCGGGTGGACGACGATTTTCTCGATCCGGACGTGTTCCGTCGCAGCTCCACCCTGGGCTGTGCCGGCCTGCTAGAGGCCTACCGCACCGGCCACGTGACGATCTGCAATGCAGTGGGCACCGGCGTAGCGGACGACAAGTCGATCTACCCCTATGTGCCGAAGATGATCGAGTTCTACCTGAGCGAGAAGCCAACCCTGAACAACGTGCCGACCTACATGTGCCGCAACAAGGAAGACCTGGCCTACACCCTGGCTCACCTGGGCGAGCTGGTGGTCAAGGAAGTGCATGGCGCCGGCGGCTATGGCATGCTGGTGGGTCCGGCCGCCACAAAGGCCGAGATCGAGGCATTCCGCGGCGCGCTGGTCGCGAATCCGCAGGGCTACATTGCCCAGCCCACGCTCAGCCTGTCGAGCTGCCCCACCTTTGTGGAAAGCGGCATTGCGCCGCGCCATATCGACCTGCGGCCCTATGTGCTCTCCGGCAAGTCGGTGCAGCTGGTGCCCGGTGGCCTGACCCGGGTGGCCCTGAAGGAAGGTTCGTTGGTGGTCAATTCATCGCAGGGCGGCGGCACCAAGGACACCTGGATCCTGGAGGACACCGGCCCCACCATGGCCCAGTCGCAATCGCAGTCGCAATCATCCGGCGTGGAGGGCTGAGCCATGTTGTCACGCACCGCAGACCATCTGTTCTGGATGTCTCGCTACACCGAGCGCGCGGAGAACACCGCCCGCATGCTCGACGTCAACTACCAGACCGCGCTGCTGCCGCAGTCCGAGGCCGTGGCCCAGGTCGGCTGGCAAGGCCTGCTGTCGATCAGCGAGTTGATGCCGGCCTATGCCAAGGCGCACGGCGAGATCCGCGCGCTGGATGTGATGGAGTTCATGGTCAAGGACGAGGACAACCCGTCGTCGATCATGTCCTGCCTGGGTGCGGCGCGCGAGAACGCGCGCGCCGTGCGCGGCGCGCTGACCACCGAGGTCTGGGAGACCCAGAACCAGACCTGGCTGGAGCTCAAGCGCAAGCTCAAGGCCGGCGAACTGGAGCGCGACCCGGCGCAGTTTTTCGAGTGGGTGAAGTTCCGTTCGCACCTGTCGCGTGGCGTGACAGTGGGCACCATGCTGATGGACGAGGCCCTGTACTTCATGCGCCTGGGCACGTTTCTGGAACGCTCCGACAACACCGCCCGGCTGGTGGACGTGAAGTTCCACGCGGTGCAGAGCGACTTCTTCGGTGCCGCCAGCGAGAAGGACCAAGAGTACGACTTCTACCACTGGAGCGCCATACTGCGCAGCGTCTCCGGTTTCGAGATCTACCGCAAGGTCTACCGCGATGTGATCAAGCCCGAGCGCGTGGCCGAGCTGCTGATCCTGCGCCCGGACATGCCGCGCTCGCTGCATGCCAGCATGAACGAGGTGGTGAGCAACCTGGCGATGGTCAGCAGCGAGCCCGACAGCGAAACCAACCGGCGCGCCGGCAAGCTCTGCTCCGAGCTCAAGTACGGTCGTATCGACGAGATCCTGGCCACTGGCCTGCACGCCTACCTGACGCAGTTCCTGGACCGGGTCAATGACCTTGGCGGCCAGATCAGCCGCGATTTCCTCGTGCCCTCGCATGCCTGATACCTTGCGGGACAGACCAAGCGACACACAGTGCGTTTGCTCTGTCCCCAACATGATGACGCTAGAGCTACAGTAGCTGCATGTCTTATGTCGTGGCGGGCATTGAAGCCCGCATTGACCAGGCCCTGGCACTGGGGGCGGCGCAGGAGGCGTTGCAGCTGGTGCAGGGCGCGCTCGCCGGCCAGGGCGACAACGCCAGCCTGGCGTATCGCCACGGCCTGGTGCTGTTGCAGCTGAATCGGCCGCACGAGGCCTTTGCCCGCTTCACCCAGGCGATCCGCCTGAACCCGCTGACGGTGGATGTGCGCGTGGCTCTGGCCAACGCCTATCTGGGTATGAACGACAGCTGGAGTGCCGCCGCCTGGCTGACCGACGCCTGCCGGGTGGCGCCGAACCAGCCGGCACTGTGGCAGGAACTGGTGCGGATGCTGACGCAGCAGCAACGCAGCTCTGAACTCGAGCCCACCTTGCGTATGGCGGTGGCTGCGAATCCGGCGTCGGTCGCGCTGCGCGAAGCACTGGCCGAGTTTTTGCTCAACAACAAGCGCTATGCCGACGGCGTGCCGGTGTATGCCGAGCTGGTGCAGCTGGACCGTGACAACGCCCGACACCGGCTGCACTATGGTTTTTGCCTGGAGCACACGCTGCGCCTGGAAGAGGCGGTGGAGCAGTACCACGCCGCCATCGGCCTGGAGCCGCGGTTTCTGGAAGCCCATGTGGACCTGGCCGGCGTGCTCTGGCGGCTGGGTGACTTTTACGGTGCCCTGGCCTCGGCCGAGCACGCCCATGCCATGGATCCGCGCCATCCTTATGCGGTGCGGATGCTGGGCACGTCCTTGCTGCAACTCAACCGGCTGGAGGAGGCCGACGCCCGGTTGCGCGAGGCGCTGACACTGCAAGGCGATTTCCCGATCGCGCTGGTGGACCTGGCGCTGCAGCTGTTGCTGGCTGGCCGCTTCGAGGAGGGCTGGGCGATGTACCAGCGCCGCTGGAGCGACCGCGACCGCATGCCGCGTCCGGGCTTCTTCGACGCCGCGCTGGAATGGCAAGGCCCGCAGCGCCAGCCGCTGGCCGGCAAACGGATCCTGATCTATTCCGAG
>JANMKM010000070.1:0-2282 GCA_031372035.1 Rhodoferax sp.
GAACATCGAGGACATTGCGCGCATCCAGTTGCGCATCCTGGTGCAGCGGCTCGCCAAGATGGACCTGGACCTGCAAGTGTCGGATGCCGCCCTGGCCGAACTGGCGAAGGTCGGATTCGACCCGGTGTTCGGTGCCCGGCCCCTCAAGCGCGCGATCCAGCAGCGGATCGAGAATCCGCTGTCGAAGCTGATTCTGGAGGGCCGCTTCCCGCCCAAGAGCGTCATCCCGGTCAATGTGGACACCATCCGTGCACCGGGGCAGTTCAGTTTCACCCGCGTGGTGCACTGAGCGGCTGCGCGCGGCCCAGACCTGATTTCGCGCAGCTCCACGGGCGTTTGGCGCTGCGTGGCGGCGCTTTGATCGCATCGCCGTTGAGATGCCGGCGCGGCGTCGGCACAGTCACGCCATGCCTGCCGAAACGGGAGGTCACAGGAGTGCCAAATGTTGTGGTTCAAATCGTCTTCCGGCCGTGCTGCGGCCTATTGGATGCTGTTCAGTGCCCTAGCCATGGTGTTGGCATTGGTGCTGGTGCACGTGCCGGGCACGCCCGGGTTTTCCGCTGCCGCTTTCATTGCGTGCCCGGTGGACGAGGCCTAGAATTCCACTTCTGCCCGTTCCCCCCATTGAGGATTACCCATGTCTTTGCGCATCAACGATATCGCCCCCAACTTCACGGCCATGACCACGCATGGCTCGATCGACTTCCACCAGTGGATTGGCGACAGCTGGGCCATCCTGTTTTCGCATCCCAAGGACTTCACGCCGGTGTGTACGACCGAGCTGGGCTATATGGCGCGGATCGAACCCGAATTCACCCGGCGCAACACCAAACTGATCGGCCTGAGTGTGGACCCGGTGGAGAACCACAGCAAGTGGGCAGCGGATATTGAGGAAACTCAGGGTTCCGCCGTCAAGTACCCGATGATTGGCGATACCGATCTGGCCGTGGCCAAGCTGTACAACATGTTGCCAGCCGAAGAGCCTGGCACTTCCGATGGCCGTACGGCGGCGACAAACGCCACCGTGCGTTCGGTGTTCGTGATCGGGCCGGACAAGAAGATCAAGCTGATGCTGACCTATCCCATGACCACCGGCCGCAACTTTGACGAGATCTTGCGCGTGCTGGACTCGATGCAATTGACCGCGGCGCACAAGGTGGCTACGCCCGTGAACTGGAAGAACGGCGACGATGTGATCATTGCCGGCTCGGTCTCGGATGACGATGCCAAGAAGCTGTTCCCGGGTGGCTGGAACGCGGTCAAGCCTTACCTGCGTGTTGTGAAACAGCCCGGTTGAGGGTGTGCGCCTGCTGAGCTCTGCACGGGCAGGCCGGGTTGTTGGTTGTTCCGTTGGCCTGGCGCTGTGAACGGCGCAGCGACTAGGATACAGCCCCGGGTACTGGTTGTCACGCGAATTCCCTTTTGGAAACTCGGTGGCGGTGACCGTACCCGGCTACTGGCGATGATGTGGGTCCTGCAACAGCACGCCCAGGTGACGCTGCTGTTCCTCGCGGTGGCGGAGCCGCAGGATGCACGTGATCTGGGCCTGCTCCAACTGAGGTGCGTATTTCATGCGTTGCGTGTACCCGCCGACGCACAACAGGAGGCAAAAATATTTGAGCAGACGTGCCACGCCGGGTCGTTCGACGTTTGCATTTTTCAGCGTTTGGACGTGCACCACTTGCTTGCCGTCATGCCACCCGGTATTCGCGCGGTACTGGATGCCCATGACCTGCTGAGTGATCGCTATGAGTCACAGTTGGCGCTGGGGATGACCCCAGACCCTGCGCCGACGCGCGAGCGGGAAATGGCCATGCTGGCCCAATACGATGTTGTGCTACTGATTCAGCAGGACGACTACCGGCGCGCTGCAGCGACCCTGGGAAGCAGTGCCCTGCTGGTCCCACACCCAGTGGAATTCAAGCGTCGCGATATCAGGCCCGAGTTATGTCGGCTCGGCATGGTGGCTAGCCAAGCGCCTGCCAATCTGGACGGGCTGGACTGGTTTGCTGATGCGGTGTGGCACCGCATATCGCTGCCGGCGCAGATGCACTTGTTTGGTTGGATCTCAAGTGAGTGGCGACCACAGGTCGGTGCCTTTCAGCGACATGGATTCGTTCACGACTTCAACCTGGTCTGGTCTGGCATGGACGTCGCGGTGAACCCGGTGCGCTGGGGCTCCGGTTTGAAAATCAAGAGTGTTGAGGCATTGGGCAACGGACTGCCGCTGGTAACCACCAGCGAAGGCGCACGCGGGTTGATGGACGGCGCGGGCGAAGCGT
>JANMKM010000075.1:0-5932 GCA_031372035.1 Rhodoferax sp.
CCAGATGCCGGTGCCCAAGGTCTTGGACAGTGGCCCGGACTTGAGCACCGCTGCCAGCGCAAACACCAGCAGGATGTAGGGAATCGAGGTGAAGACGTTGTAGACCCATTCCAGAAAGTCGCCGGCGCGGCCGCCGAAATAACCACCGATGGCACCGAGCACCGTGCCGATCAGCGTTGCCACCACTGCCGCCAGCAGGCCCACCGTGATCGACACCTGGGCTCCCTTGATGGCCTTGCTGAGCACGTCGCGGCCCAGTTGGTCGGCGCCAAAGGCCAGGGTGTCGGACTTGGCGGTCACGATGGTGTTGAACTTGGCGGCGCGCTCGTTCCACTCCTGGTAGCGCGGCGCCAGCGGATCCACATCGCTGATGTCGGCATTTGGCCCCTTGGGAGCGTCAATCACGGCCGACTGAGAGCCGTCCGCGATCTTGCCGATGAAGTGCGGTGGCGCAAACGGCGTGCCGACTTCCTTTTGCCAGTCCTTCGCCAGTATGCCGAGCTGGGCCAGCAGCACCAGCAGAATGAAAGCCATGGTGACCCCCAGCGCGCTGATCCCCACGCGATCGGCCTTGAGCCGCTTCCAGGCCTGGGTCCACACGCCCGGGGACTTAGGCAGTTCTTGCAGTACGGTAGTGGTCATTTGAGGGTCACCCGCGGGTCGACAAAGGTATACAGCACATCGGTGATCAGGTTGATCACCATGGTGAGGGCCGCCAGATAGACGGTTGCCGCCTGGATCACCGGGTAGTCGCCCCGGTTGACAGCCAGCAGCACTTCACGGCCCAGCCCCGGGATGGAGAAGAACACCTCGATCAGGAAGGAGCCGATGAACACGCCGGGCAACTGGGTTGCGACGTTGGTCATGATCGGGATCATGGCATTGCGCAGCAAATGCTTGAACAGGATCGTGTTCTCATCCACACCCTTGGCGCGGGCAGTGCGCACATAGTCATGGCCCAGTTCGTCAAGAAAGAAGCTGCGGTACAGGCGCGTGTGCGGCGCCAGGCTCACCAGCACTGCCAGGAACACCGGTAGGGGCGCGTACACCACCAGGTTCTTCCAGACGCTGTCGGCCCAGCCCTGCACCGGGAACCAGCCCAGGACAAAGGCAAACAGGTACTGGCCGACGACGATGTAGACCAGAAAGCTGATCGACAGCGCCACGGTGGTCACCAGCATGATGATCCGGTCCGTCAGGCTGCCACGTACGTACGCCACGGCCATGCCGGCAACGATCGCGAGCACCACCTCCAGGATCAGGATCGGGATCATGATCGTCAATGTCGCCGGCAACCGGGTCGAAAACAGGTTGGCAATGCTCTCGTTGGTGGCCCAACTCTTGCCCCACTCGAACGTGAAGATCTGCTGGACAAAGCGCCAGAGCTGCTGCCACCAGGGCTGGTCCAGACCCAACTGGGCCCGGATCGAGGCAATCTGCGCCGGCGTGGCATTGATGCCTGCCATGGTTTCGGAAGGATCGCCGCCAAACAGGTTGAACAGAAAGAAGATCAGCAGAATGACCCCGCCTAGCGTAGGGATCATCTGCAGAACGCGCCGCAGGATGTAAGACAGCATATTTTTCGGACTAAGGTAAAACGCCCATGCGTTTGCACAAGGCGCGGATTATGCTTGGTGCTTTGCTTCCATGCATTGGTGTTTATGAGGGTAACAATGAATTTCCGCCATATTGTCGTGGCGTGGCTGTGCAGCTTGATGGCTGTGACAGGCGCACACAGCCAGACGGCCAAGCCCGAGAAGGTGCTGCGCTATGCCTTCCGGATTGCCGAGACCGGGTTTGACCCGGCGCAGATCTCCGACCTGTACTCGCGCATCATCACTGCCAACATCTTTGAAGCTTTGTATGGGTACGATTACCTGGCACGCCCGGCCAAGGTGATTCCGGTGATCGCCGCCGGGATGCCCGAAGTCAGCGAGGACTTCAAGACTTACACCGTCAAGCTGCGGCCGGGCATCTATTTCGCCGACGATGCGGCCTTTGGCGGCAAGAAGCGCGAGGTCACGGCCCAGGATTACGTCTACAGTTTCAAGCGCATCTTCGACCCGAAGAACAAGAGCCCGTCGTTCAGTGATTGGGAAGAGGAGCGATTGCTCGGCATGAAGGAACTGCGGGCTGCGGCCGAAAAGCCCGGAGCCCGTCTTGACTACGACACTGAGGTGGAAGGCCTGCGCGCGCTGGACCGCTACACCATCCAGATCAAACTGGAAAAGCCACGGCCACGGTTCATCTATATCCTGGCCGACCCTGGCGTGAACGGTGCCGTGGCACGCGAGGTGGTCGAGAAGTATGCGGACAAGATCATGGAGCACCCCGTTGGCACCGGGCCGTTCATGCTGAGCCAGTGGAAGCGTTCGTCGAAGATGACGCTGGTGCGCAATCCGAATTTCCGCGAGGAATACTACGAGGCGCAGCCAGCAGCCGGTGATGCCAGGGCCCAGGCCATTTATCAGACAATGAAAGGCAAGCGCATCCCCATGATTGACAAGGTCGAGGTCTCGATTGTCGAGGAAGACCAGCCACGTTGGCTGGCATTCCTGGGAGCCGAGCACGACTTTCTGGAGCGGCTGCCCAATGCCTACGCCTACCAGGCCATTCCCAATGGCAAGCTCGCGCCCAACCTGGTGAAGAAGGGTATCACCATGGATATCTCGCCCAATCCGGACGTGACGCTGACCTACTTCCGGATGGATGACCCGATCGTCGGCGGCTACACGCCGGACAAGGTGGCGTTGCGCCGAGCCATCAGCCTGGCCTACAACTCCGAGGAGGAAATTCGTCTGCCCCGGCGCAACCAGGCTATTCCCGCGCAAGGCCCGATCTATCCGACGTCGTATGGCTACGATCCCAAGTTCAAGACCGAGATGGGTGAGTTCAGCCGTGCTCGGGCCATGGCGCTGCTTGACATGTTCGGCTATGTGGACAAGGACGGCGACGGCTGGCGTGACATGCCGGACGGCAAGCCGCTGCTGCTGGAATACTCGACCCAACCCGACGCCACATCGCGCGAGCTCAACGAGATATGGAAGAAGAACATGGACGCTGTGGGCTTGAAAATGGTGTTCAAGGTCGCCAAATGGCCTGAGCAGCTCAAGGCGGCGCGCAACAACAAGCTGATGATGTGGGGGCTCGGTTACAGCGGCTCCACGCCGGACGGAGGCGGCGCTTTGACCATCGGTTATGGACCATCCAAGGGCCAGGGCAATCTCTCGGGCTTCAACAACGAGGAATTCAACAAGCTGTTTCAGCAACAGCAATTGATGCCCGATGGACCGGAACGCCTGGCCGTGATGCAGCGCGCGGTCAAGATCCTGGTGGCCAACATGCCGTACAAGGTGTCCACCCACCGCATCCTGACCGACATGTCCCAGCCCTGGCTCAGTGGCTACATGCGGCATCCAACGGCGCGCGAGTTCTGGAAATATGTGGACATCGACACGTCCAAGCTGCCGCACTAGGTTTGCGTTACGCGGAGTCTGAGGCAGTCGCCGCTTTCAGCAAGAACACCCACCATGGATCGGCGCAGCTTCATCGGGTCGTGCTCGGCGCAGGCTGCCAGCGCCTGTGCCGGCCTGACGGCAGCGTCCGCCTTGCCGGTCTTTGCCGCGGACGCCCGGCCTCGCACTTATGGACGGACCCTGCTGACCAATGAGCAGGGTGATGCGTTGCGGCTGAGTAGTCTGAAGCCCCGTACCAATTACGTTTTTCACTATCCGTTTGAGGCCACGCCGGTGTTTCTGCTGGACTTGGGGCAAGTGGCGCAACCCAGGACCTTGCAGACCAAGGAGTCGGTGGCCTACGCCTGGCCAGGCGGTGTCGGTCGCGGCCGCAGCGTGGTGGCCTTTTCCGCGATTTGCGCGCACCAGCTGGTGTATCCGACCAAGGACGTGAGCTTCATCAGTTTCCGGCGCCTGCCCGCGGCCAAGGGTGTGGCGCAGGACCTGATCCACTGCTGCGCCGACCACAGCCAGTACGATCCGGCACGCGGTGCCCAGGTGATGGCGGGGCCGGCCCAGCAACCCCTGTGTGCCGTACTGCTGGAGCATGATGTCCGCTCGGACACAGTTACGGCCTTTGCAACGCTGGGTGGTGAATTGTTTGACGCCTTTTTCCAGAAGTATGCGTTCAAGCTCAGCCTGGAGGTCGGTCCATCTGCCAACCGGCAAGTCGAGGGCCGTAGCGTGGTGCGTGAACTGGAAAAGTATTGCCGCAACGCGATCCAGTGCTGAAAGCCTGGGCCGACACCGGACATGATGCCGGCTTTCAATCGCCCAGGTGCCGGGTGGCCGCCCAATGGAAGCACAGTAAGCTACTGAATCCATCGCAATGCAACCGACCGCAAGGCCGCTTTGAAAGGAATGGTTCATGGACCAACTGGCATCCATACAGGCGCTGCTGGCGCCCCTGTTTCCCGGGCTCATGGGCCTGCAGCTGGAAGAGGTCGGGCCCGAACGGGTAGTGGCGACAATGGAGGTCCGCTCCGACCTGTGCACTGCCGGTGAGATCCTGCATGGCGGCGCGTTGATGGCGTTTGCGGACACGCTCGGCGCCATTGGGACTTTTGTCAACCTGCCCAAGGGCAAGCGGACCACAACCATCGAGTCCAGTACCAAGTTTGTAGGCGCCGCAAAGCTGGGCGTCATTGTGACGGGTACCTGCACCGCTTTTCACCGCGGTCGTACGGCGATGGTGTGGCAGACCTTGATCACCTTGCCCGATGGGCGCCTGTGCGGCGTGGTCACCCAAACCCAACTGGTGCTGGAAGCCGACACCAACAGGCAGGGTTGACGCTATTGGAAGACTGCCCTGGCGCTCCTAGAATCCAGGTTCCGCAATCGCAAAGGATGGGTCCGGCTATGAGCAAGAGGCGTCAATTTCTGGGTGGCATGGGTGCAGTGGCCGCCACGGTTGCCATGCCCGCGCTGGTGCAGGCGCAGGCCTTCCCGTCCCGGCCGATCCGCTACATCTGTCCCTGGCCCGCGGGCGGCTCGACCGATGCCGTCATCCGGTCCCTGGCCGAGAGCGCCGGCAAGATACTGGGCGCCACCATCATTGTCGACAACAAGCCTGGCGCCGGTGGCATGCTGGGGGCCAATGAGCTGGTGAATGCCAAGCCTGATGGCTACACGCTGTCGCAGCTGCCCCATGGCGTGTTTCGCATACCGCACATGCAGAAGACCCAGTTCGACACTCTGAAGGACTTCACCTGGATCGCTTGCCTCACCGGTTACACCTTCGGCCTGGTTGTGCCGGCGGCATCGCCGATCAAGTCGATCAAGGAACTGGTCGAATACGCCCGGGCCAATCCGGAGAAGTTCACCTATGGCTCAACCGGCAACGGCACCAGCCCACACCTGGCGGTGGAGGAGTTTGCGCAGCGCGCCGGCATCAAGTTGACCCACGTTCCCTTCAAGGGCAATGCCGACAACATGCAAGCCGTACTCGGTGGCCATGTCATGGCCGCCAGCGATGCCACTGGTTGGGGGCCACATGTGGATGCCGGCAAGCTGCGGCTGCTGGCCACGTATGGCAGCAAGCGCACCAAGCGCTGGCCGAATGTGCCAACCCTGGACGAGCTGGGTTACCAGACCGTGTCGGACTCGCCATTTGGCGTCTGCGGCCCCAAGGGCATGGACCCGGCGGTCGTGAAGACGTTGCACGACGCATTCCGCAAGACCCTGGAGGACCCAGCGGTGCTGGCCACTTTCGACAAGTACGACCAGTCCGTGATTTATCTCAACACCGAGGCCTACACCAAGTTCGCCCGTGAGAGCTACTCGACCGAGAAAGCCACGATCGAGCGCCTGGGGTTGGCCAACAAAGGCACCTGATCACCGCGCCGCCGCCTCAGAGAGCGGCGAGCCGCGCCAGCGCGGCGTTCAGCGTTTCGTCCTTCTTGGCAAAGCAGAAGCGC
>JANMKM010000109.1:0-7709 GCA_031372035.1 Rhodoferax sp.
GTCGATGCTGGATAGGCCAAGCAGGCGACGATGCGAGGGGCATCAAACAGGGTCGAGTAAGCCAGGGCCTGTAAAACATCCTCTCGGTGGTGTTCGCGAACACTTGCATCTGCATCGCGCCACCCGAATCGCTCGATCTCATCTGCGTGTCGCTTGTACTTGGCATCGATAACCACAACCACATCGTCGCGTACGATCACGACGTCCGGCACAAGCGATCGCTGGGACCCGAGTGACGGAGGGGACCAGTCCAGCGGCACCCGCGTCTGATCCTTACGCCCAACAGTGAGACGGCCCCCCGCGCGCCGCGCGGCATGATCAGCGATGGTTTCGACCCAGGCTTCGAAGAACACTTCCATGTCCATCCGCCAGGCCAGTCCGGAAAGGTCGGAAAGGCCTGCCAGCCCTCGCTCATCGACGGTCCAGTCAATCGCTTGTAACCCCTCGCGAAAGACGCGTGAGGCGATTGCCTGCCGTTGGATATTGCTACGCATGCTTCCCATCGGCACGCGCGGGGCGGAGCCACGAAGCTTGGCAAGCAGCGAGTCACACACTCCGAGCAATTGATGAACAACCATCCCCGCGGCGGTCTGGCCTAAGAGTGCGTCGCGATGACGCCGGACAACCCAATGAATCGCAGAACGAAGCTCCTCATCGTCTCTGAGTTCTGGGTAGCTGCAGGGCACCTGAAGAACTTGCCCGTGGGCAATGCGCCTCGTCGCATACTCATCCCAAAGAACAGCGCCGTGTGGCGCTAGTCGATCGCCCTCAGCAATGACAAATCGGCGCTGCATCGCCTCCAAAAGCCGGGTGACGCGGGCAAGTATTACAGTTGACAGCACCCAGGGGGGAACTCTCCGTTCCGACTGTGGCAACTCGGGCAGGGGCAGGAGATCTGGCACCACACGGAATCCCATCCCAGCCAGCATGTCGCCTGCAGACGACCATTGAAATCTGGGCTCGACAATCAAACCGAAATCGACACGCCCGGTGAGTGGCGACAGTAGTGGCAGCGCGCCAATTCGAGCAGATGTCTGCACCAGAAGTCCGGGTTGACCCTGGCGCCGTCCGACCGTTGCTGTTAAGCCGAAGTCCAGAAGCAGGCCGCGGTTCGTGGCGATGATTGACTCGGCGCGTTTTTCGGAAGAGCCAGCACTGTCGCTTCCAAAGCTTCCCAACCAATCTTGGGACGGGACAAACGTGGTCGATGAGTCAGGCACGGCGCGTGTACCTGACGCAGCCCTGGCAGAGGCAATCTTGGGGAACGATCGACGACGTGGTGCCCCGAGGGCCATGGTCAATCCTACTGTGCGATCAGGTCAACGTACGCGCGGATCTCGTCGGCAAATCCGGCCACGTAGCCTTGGGCGAGGTATTCCTCAAGCAACGGTTTGACCTCCGATGAAAGGCGCATCGTCGCTTGATCATCGCTGCCAAGGAAATACGCATGCCCGGGAAGAAGCGGGAACGCATCGCTTGTGGCATGTTCAAGGAAGATGCTCAACAGTTCGCGGAAGGCAGTCTGGAGTCGCGGGCCTGAGAGCCCTTCAAGCACATCAATCTGCGGCCAAAGCGGTACAAAGGCGAAGCGACGGCGAACGGCAACGTCGAGGATTGCAATACTGCGATCCGCGCTGTTCATGGTGCCAATGACGTCCAGATTTGGCGGCAACGCGAATCGTGACCCATAGCCAGGGAAATCGTACTGAAGCCGTACTTCCCGATCCAGCTGCCCCGGTTCGAAAAGGTAGATCGCTTCACCGAGCACTTTGGCCAGATCTGCGCGGTTGATCTCGTCGATGAGTAAAAGGTATCGCCGATCCGGATGTTTGCTTGCCTCCGTTGCCGCACGCATCAAGTGCCCTGCGACGGGTCGAAACGTAAGGCCTATTCCTGCGGTTGATTCCTGGGGTGCCAACCCACCAATGAACGATTCGTAGGTCGTGCCTGGATGAAATTGGATCACTGACCCGTTCTGAGCGTACGAGTCCTGAAGTATCTCGCGGGCCATCCGCGTTTTCCCCGTCCCCGGAGGACCTTCAATAATGACGAAACGTCGCTGATGCAGCAGCTTGGCAACTTCACCTGCCGTGGTCGACGGCAGCGCGCGGGCGAGCCAGGCTTGTCGCACTCTTTCGGCATCGGCCGTAAACTGCGCTTTGGGCTCGATGTTTCGCTCGTCAAAGAACAGGTCAAGGAACGCGGTTAACGCGTTGACTACCACTTGATCACTTTCTGTCGTTCGCTCGGCTGCTGGTGCGAACGCAGCATATAAGACCCGACCGTAGCGCTCACAGCTGCCACGCCAAGTGGACAGCCGATTGCTCGTTGCGCTGGGCATATCGAGATCGATCCTGACCGGATCGCGCTTTGCCCACGCGTACCAACCGGTATTTGCAGTATTGAGCCAGCTGGCAATTGCCTGGCACTTTCTGCAGTGCCCAGGCCTGCCGAGAACCGACTCGTCTGGCGCAAGACCGTTGGTCCCTACAACCATGCCGATGAGCGCAGGCTTTCCGTCCTCGTCGGCCGGAAAAATGACAAAGCTCATCCCGCCATATGGCCCACTTTGTTCCTGTCCCGGCGCGATTAAGGCGACATACGGTACTGAGCCATCAGCCAGTTTGGGGTTGAGTCGCAATTGAAAGCGCTTTTCGTCATTCTTGCGATCAGTGAGGTCCTGGACGCGAAGGTAACGCGCTTTCAATACGGTGTTGAAGGCGGACCTGATCGACTCGTCCCACTTTGAGCGCGGGGTGTAGACCAAATCGAGTAGGGCGTTCATGGGTCTCTCAAGGTTGGATACTTTCGGCATCGAATTTCCATCCCGTCTGCTGAAGAAATCGGTTGCAGAAGTATGCACCCTACATCCCATAGCGCCCTTTTGCGGTCCGGGCCGAATTTGGAAACGGTGGTTTGCGCGAGGTCCAACTTCCAGCCGCACCATGTTTGCTCCCGCCAAAAATTCAGGCAGAGCCAGTAAACAACTGGGTCAGTTTTGGATGAGCACCCCCTTGGGTCAAAAGCGAGTCGGCGCCAACACCCTGGCTCTCCCTGGGACCTCCCGGGCCTGCTTGAGCTCTTTCTGTGCTTGTTGTGTGGGGCTCGGTTCGCCAAGGTAGCCGGGTCTTCCGGATTCCCACTAAGCTTGGGACGGCTTCCAACCCCACCACGCTTGTGACCCAGACCCTCGAAGACTTGTTGCATCGCTCCGACGAGCTCGGCGAGTGCATCGTCGACATCCTGCAGCCGCAAACGTACAGACCGGCCAATCCGTCGTCCCGCCTCGACCCCGCCATCGGTTTGGCGCTGATATCCATGGAGCACGCCACGGCATTGCGAGTCCTGGTCTGCGCTGGCCTCATGCCTTCTGCCTTTGCATTGATGCGCCCGCAGTTCGAGGCGGTTACGCGCTCGGTGTGGATGATGTGGGCGGCCCAGGACTCCGACGTGTACCGGATTCAGGCAATCCTGACGCTCGAGTCCGAGAAGGACGCGAGCAAGCTTGCCGGCGTGTCCAAGATGCTGGCGGACATCTTGGTCCATGCGCCTCCTGGGCCGGCACAGATGCTGGCCCAGTTCAAAGAAGTGTCCTTGGCATCGCTGAACTCCTATGTTCACGGCGGCATTCATGTCCTCGCGCGGCAAGCGGAGGGATATCCGCTGCAACTGGTCGACCAGGTGGTGCGCAACTCCAACGG
The DNA here is from genome assembly GCA_031372035.1 of Rhodoferax sp. Classification (GTDB taxonomy): domain Bacteria; phylum Pseudomonadota; class Gammaproteobacteria; order Burkholderiales; family Burkholderiaceae_C; genus CAISIP01. The sequence goes on from JANMKM010000109.1 coordinate 3,702, forward strand.
GCTGCAGACCATGGCCGGGATGTTGTTGGCGATGTACGGCAGCAGCGCCGAGGCCGAACGCGCGATGAGCAAGATTCAGCCGCAGTTCGCGGACTGTCTGCCGAACTTGTTGCCGGTGGCCGCTCCATAGGCACCGCATCAGCTCGTGCAAGTTTCGCCCCGCACACGGTTCGTGTCAGCAATGACATGCGGGGCGCTGGACGCTGCGCAGGAGTTGGGCGAGCATCCTTCCTGAGAAAGCCGTGAGGTAGCGATGCAAGCGAAGAAGACCGTCCTGGCCAACCAGTCCCGGTGGGCCACAAAGGCTGGCCTCAGGCTGGATGCGAAGGGGTACTTCTCGTCTTGGGAGGAGAATCCGACGCGGCCTATTTGGCCTACCTGAACGCTCGCTTCTTCGCCTGATGTCCCGGCCCAGTAACGGCCTCCAGTGGAGAAAACCGGATATTCCAGTAATTCACGTTTACTGCAATTACCGGTGTTTGACTTTTACCGTCAATTCCACTAAAGTAAATTTACCGGAAAAGGCGGTACAAATGACTCCTCGCGCTCATCCCATCACCACGGCGCCCCAGCTAGGGACGCTGCTCCAAGGCGCACGCAAGAGCCGCAAACTCACCCAAGCTGCGCTGGGCGCGCGGCTGGACTTGAGCCAAAAGCGCGTGTCGGAGCTGGAGCTCGCGCCGGGGACGTTGAGCGTGGACCAGCTCCTGGCGATTTGCGCCCAACTGGGCCTGCAGCTCAGCGTCCAGGCGCGGGTCGACAGCCCGCCGACACCGAGCAGCCCAGCGACCGTCTGGTAAGCCATGGGTCGCCGCGCACACTCCCGGCCGCTTTCCATATGGACCAATGGCGAATTGGTCGGCCAGTGGACGCCCACGGGGCGCAGTCCCATGGAACTGCGCTACGCGGACAGCTGGCTCACGTCGGCCTCCGCCCGGCCGCTTTCTCTCTCCTTGCCGCTGCCCCTGGTGGGGAACGAGCCGCTTCGGGGAGAGCTGGTCGAAAACTTCTTCGAGAACCTGCTCCCCGAAAGCAGCGCTATCCGAAAGCGGCTGGCACAACGATACGCCGCAGGCTCGGAGGACACCTTCGACCTGCTGGCCGCCATCGGACGGGATTGCGTAGGCGCTGTGCAGTTGCTGGGTGTCGACGAGGCGCCCACCGGCTTCGACACCATCAAGGGGGAACCCCTGGATGATGCGGCTGTCGCCGCCCTGCTTCGGTCGTCGGTGGCGGCACCCCGGTTCGGCAAGCAAGACGAAGAGCAGGACTTCCGGATTTCGATTGCGGGCGCCCAGGAAAAGACGGCCTTGCTGTGGCACGAGGGCCAGTGGATGCGCCCACTGGGTGCCACACCGACGACGCACATCGTCAAGCTGCCGCTGGGGCTGGTGGGCAATATGCAGGCCGACATGCGAACCTCGGTCTACAACGAGTGGCTTTGCTTGAAGCTGATGGGCGAGCTGGGATTCGATGTCGCTCAGGCGCGCATCGTCACCTTCGCTGACCATCCGCCAGTGCTGGTGGTCGAGCGCTTCGACCGCAGGACACATCCCTCCGGGAAGTGGATTCTGCGCCTGCCCCAGGAAGACTTCTGCCAGGCGCGTGGCGTGAACCCCGCGCGCAAGTACGAGGCGGAGGGTGGACCCGGCGTCGAACAGCTGGCGCAAGTGCTGCACGGCTCTCGCAACGCCAATGCCGACTTGCACACGCTACTGGCCAGCCAGGTCGCCTTCTGGTTGATGGCGGCCACCGACGGCCATGCCAAGAACTTCAGCCTCCGGCTGCACGCCGGCGGGCAGTATGACCTCGCGCCTTTGTACGACGTGCTCTCGGCTTGGCCCATCATCGGCAACGGCAAGAACCGGCTTTCCTGGAGGAACGCCAAGCTCGCGATGGCAGTCTCGGGCAAGAACCGCCACTACAACCTGGCCAACATCACGCGTCGCCACTTCAATGCGACCTCTGCCAAGTGCGGCGTGGGCGACAACGCCGAGGACATCATCGGCGCACTGCTGGCCAAGGTGGACGGCGCCATCGAGGCGGTCGCAAAGCAGTTGCCGGAGGGATTCCCGCAGGACGTGGCAGCGGCGATATTTGAGGGAGTGCGCACCCAGGCCAAGCGACTCCACGAGCAACCAGCCGCCTAGCCGCGCACACCTGACGTGTGTTTGCGCCGACACACGGACCCTGACGGCCTGCGCAAGGTCGAGGCCGAAGCCCATGCCGAATCGGTAGTGAAAGAAGCGCCCAGCTGAGCGATCAGCGCGCGGCGGCCAGGAAGCCTGCGAGCAGTGCGTTCACTTCCTTTGCGCGCTCCTGCTGCACCCAATGTCCGGCGCCTTCCACCAGGTGGGTGCCGAGGTACCGGGTGCAGATCTCGCCCATGCGCTCCAGCGCGCCGGGTGATTGGTAGGTTCCCCAATCCCTGGCGCCCGAGATGAACATCGCCGGCACGTCGACGGTGCGCTCCGAGAAGGCCTTCAGTTCACCGCTGAAACGCGGGTCGGTACCGACGCGGTAGCCCTGCAAGCCGCCCTGAAACCCGGTGCGTCGGTACTCGCCGGAATAGACGGCCAGTTCGGCGTCGGTCAGCCAGGTGCAGCCGGCGATCTCGTTGGCTGCGGGCATTTCCTGCGCAACGGTTTGCGCCATGTCCTGGCCCAGTTCCATGACGTAGTACGTCGGCATCCGGGCCATTTCGCTGGCGGCCCACGAAGCCAGCGGAAGCGGCTCGTTGCCAGGCCAGTCGCCGCTCTTGAAGTGGAAGTACGCCCGCATGAAGTCGTGGACGCCTTGCGGGCAGTGCCACATGTCCGCATTGGCCTCACGGGTCGAGTAATACCACCGGTAGTGCTGGCGCGGGCTGGGCAGCGCGGCCAGTGTCTCAGGCAGCCCTGAAAGCGGCAATGTGCCTTTCGGCGGGCGCGCGGCAGTGGCCTTGGGCAGCACCGGTGCCCCGGGGAAGGCGGCGCTCATGAGCACAACCGACCGGAAGACATCGGGGCGCAGCAGCGCACACCAGGCGGACACCACTGCGCCGTAGTCGTGTCCGATCACTGCGGCAACGCTGTCGTAGCCCAACGCCTTCACCAGCCCCACGGCATCGCTCACCCGGTTGATCAGGGTGTAGGGCATCAGGTCGTCGTCGAAGCCGACGCCAGCACCGCTGCTGCGACCGTAGCCACGCTGGTCCGGTGCGACGACATGGTAGCCGGCCGCAGCCAGGACCAGGAGCTGCTTGCGCCAGCTGAACGCCAGCTCCGGGAAGCCATGCAGCAGCAGCACGCAGGGCCGGCCGGGCTGCGCGAAGCCGGCCTCGAGCACGTGCATCGTGCAGCCGTTGTTGTTGTCGACCAGGCGGGAGCGTACGCCCTGGGGCAGGATCTCCTGGCCATACAGCACGCCAGCATTCATCGGCTCTTCCCCTGCAGCATCCCGCCACCGCGCGCGATCAGGCGGGCACTTCCTCGGCATGCAGTGGCATGCCCAGCGCGCGCAGCGCCGCCTGCACCTTTCCGATCGGGACCTGGCGCACCGAAACGCCTTCCTCCACCGCAATGGCCGCCGCGACGCCAGCGGCCTGGCCAATGGACATGCACGCCGGCATGTTGCGCGCGCGCGCGTGCGCCTCGTGGTCTGCCGAAATGCAGCGGCCCGCAACCAGCAACTGTTCGACACCTTGCGGCACCAGGCAACGGTAGGGAATCTCGTACGGGGGCATGCTCTGGAAGTCGACGTCGCCGCCCTTCGGGTCATGGATGTCCAGCGCCGAGTTGTCTGCGGCGATGGTGTCTTCGAACCGGGTTTCGCCGCGCGAGTCCGGACCCGTCAGCGTGTATTCACCCAGGATGTGACGCGTCTCGCGCACGCCGAGAATGGGCGATACCTGCCCGAGGCGGGCGGCCTCGAAGCCCGGGACGCGTTCCTTCAGGAAGCGGCACACGCCTTCGATCTGGCGGTAGCACTCCAGGATGGCGGCGGTGAACTCCTTGGGCGAAAACACGT
>JANMKM010000127.1:0-16005 GCA_031372035.1 Rhodoferax sp.
GTCAAGGACGTGAAGGAACTGGTGGCCCTGTCCAAGACCCGGGACCTGAACTTTGCGGTCTCGGCCATCGGCGGTGCGCCGCACCTGGCCGGGGTGGCGCTGGAGCGCGCTGTGGGAGCGCGCTGGCAGTACGTGCCGTACAAGGGCGGGGCCCAGGCCATTGGCGACACCATCGGCGGCCAGACCCAGGTGATGATGAACGGCATGCTGGCCACGCTGCCACATGTGCAAAGCGGCAAGCTGAAATTGCTGGGGGTCTCCAAGGGCACGCGCATGCCGCTGATCGGCGACGTGCCGACCCTGGCGGAGCAGGGTGCGCCGGGCTTCGAGTCCGGCACCTGGCAGGGGGTGCTGGTGGCCAACGGCACACCGCCGACCGTGATGGCGCGGCTGAACAGCGAACTGATCAAGGCGATCCGCAACCCCGAGGTGCGGGCCAAGCTGGTGGGTCAGGGCGCCGAGGTCGTGACCATGACGCCGCAGCAGCAGGACAAGTTTTTCAACGATGAGCGCGCGCGCTGGGCCAAGGTGGTGGCACAGACCAATATCAGGCTGGATTGAAACATCATGAAGCACTCCTGACCCTGACCGGCATCACGGTGGGTGCGGCGTTTGCCATGCTGCGCGCGGTGCTGTACCTGCCGGCCCGGGTGCTGGAATACCGAACCCGGGCCTGAGGCCGGGTGCTACAACTTCAGGAGTGCTCGGTGCTTGTTGCATGAGCTCCTGCGGGTAATTTGTACCCAAAAGTGCCGGCCGCAAACGGCCGAAATTGTGGCACGATGCGTGTACCGGCGGCGGGGCACGTTGGCGCGCGCCGAGGGCGGACCCACTGATATGACAACCTTGGAGATCCCATGCAGTTCCTGAGTAATCTGAAAATCAGTGCCCGGCTGGGCTTGGCCTTTGGTGTCCTTTTGGTGTTGCTGGCCGGCATTGCCGGGCTTGGCATCAGTGGCATCGGCAAGACCTTCGGCAGCGTGCAGCAAATCTACGGCAACAGCGTGATCCCCCTGCGCGAACTGGGTGTCGTGCAGGCGCTGTCCCTGCGCAACCGGATTCTGGTGATGGACATGATCCTGCATCCTGAGCCAGCCAACGTGACCAAGCGCGCGACCGAGCAGCGGGCCAATGCGGAAAAAATTGACCAGGCCTGGAAGAATTTCCTGAGCACCGACCTGAGCCCGCCCGCGAAGGACCTGGCCAAGGAGTTCGAACCGGCGCAGGCCGCCTACCGAACCGAAGGGCTGGCTGCCGCTCGTGACGCCATGCTGGCTGGCAAGAAGGAGGAAGCGGACAAGATCTACGAAACCAAGGTCAGCCCGCTGGCGCCCAAGGTATTTGACACCCTGGCCAAGCTGATAGAGATTCAGGTGACGCTGGCCAAGAGCCAGTATGAGGACGCAGGCAAGGTTAATGCCTCGACCAACCTGCAGACCGTGGTGGTGGCCGCCATGGCGCTGTTGCTCGGTGCGCTCCTGGCCTGGTTCATCTCCCGCTCCATCACCCGGCCGGTGGAGAAGGCCCTGAAGTTCTCGCAGAGCGTGGCAGACGGCGACCTGGCGGCGCAGTTGGACCACAACGGCAAGGATGAGATTGGCACCTTGCTCAGTTCCCTGCAAGGCATGCAGGGCAGCCTGGCCAAGGTGGTGTCCAACGTGCGCCAGGGTTCCGAGTCCATCGCCACCGCCAGTGCGCAGATTGCGCAGGGCAACCACGACCTGTCAGCCCGGACCGAGAGCCAGGCCAGCGCGCTGGAGCAGACCGCTGCATCGATGGAAGAACTCAGCTCCACTGTGAAACAGAACGCCGACAGCGCCAAGCAAGCGAACCAACTAGCCCTGAACGCCAGCACCGTCGCGGTCAGGGGCGGTGAGGTGGTGAGCCGTGTGGTGCAGACCATGAAAGGCATCAACGAGGCCTCGCGCAAGATCTCCGACATCATCAGCGTGATTGATGGCATAGCCTTCCAGACCAACATCCTGGCCCTGAACGCGGCCGTGGAAGCGGCACGCGCCGGTGAGCAGGGCCGCGGCTTTGCTGTGGTGGCGTCAGAAGTGCGATCACTGGCCGGGCGTTCGGCCGAGGCTGCCAAGGAAATCAAGAGCCTGATCGGCACCAGTGTCGAGCGCGTCGAGCAGGGTACCGCCTTGGTGGACCAGGCCGGCACCACGATGACCGAAGTGGTGGCATCGATCCGCCGCGTCACCGACATCATGGCAGAGATCAGCGCTGCCAGCGCCGAGCAAAGCGCCGGTGTCAACCAGGTCGGCGAGGCGGTGCAGCAGATGGACCAGGTGACACAGCAGAACGCGGCACTGGTGGAGGAGATGGCGGCTGCGGCATCCAGCCTCAAGACCCAGGCCCAGGACCTGGTGCAGGCCGTAGCCGTGTTTCGGCTGGGCAACCAGGGCGGGCGTCCGGCCCCGGTACGGGCGCCGGCTCCGGTGGTGCGTGCGCCAGCGCCCAGAAGCCCGCCCTTTGGCGGTGCCGAGCGGCGCCTGGACACAGCGCCCGTGCGCAAGACTGCGCCCACGTTGAGCGCGCCCAGGCCGGCGCCCAAAGCCCAGACAGCGGCTGCCGGCGGCGGCGATGGGGACTGGACCAGTTTCTGACGTGACGTCGTCCCGGCCGGCAGCTGTTCCAGGCCGGGTACGTGCCGCTGGTGTAGGCTTGGCTATTGCGTCGCAACCCAAGGTGCATGATGTCCACCTCCAACGCCGGTTACTCCAATACACCGCTCGCCAGGAAGCTGGGCTACAAGAGCGGAATGCGGGTTTTTGTTTCGGGCGCACCGGGTGAATTCCGCGACGCGCTGGACCCTTTGCCCGAAGCTATCGTGTTTGAGTCCAGCCCAGGCAAGCGCACAGACATCGCCCACATCTTTGTGTTGGAAAGGCAGAGGCTTGCTACCGAACTTGTGGCTTTGCGCCAGCAGCTCAAGCCGGACGCCATACTGTGGGTGTCTTGGCCCAAGAAGTCCAGTGGTGTTGCTAGCACGGTGACAGAGAGCAGCATCCGCGAACTGGCGCTGCCGCTGGGCTTTGTGGACATCAAGGTGTGCGCGGTAACAGAGGTCTGGTCCGGGCTCAAACTCATGGTGCGCAAGGAGCTCAGGTGAACCCGTCGCTTTGTCCGCAATAGCGCGTCTTTCAACACCTCCGGTCCAGTGACCCAAGCAGGCAAAGGCCGTTCACTTCGCCTTGACGTTCGCAACCAGACTCGCAGAGGTCGATGCCTTGTCCAAAGAGCTGGTAACCACGACCCAGGGTGATGCGCTGCTGTGGTTCGCCTATCCGAAGGGCTCGTCGAAGAAATACATCTGTGACTTCAACCGCGCGACCGCCAGCCACACCATATAGTCGCCCATGTTCCAACTTCGCCTTCCTTCACGATACCTGATCACGGCGTGCTCCATTCTGGTGCTGCTGTTCCTGCTGCAACCGCTGTCCGGGCACGCACAAGCTGTGGCCGCAATGCCGGAGCTTCTGTCCCAGGCGCCCATTGCCTGCAGCGCCAACACCCCGGCCCTGGATGAAGCCGGCTTCGTAGCTGTCGGGGGGATCGAGGTGTGGGTCACGGTCCGCGGCCAGTCTTGCGGCAACCCGGTGATCCTGATGCTGCATGGCGGTCCGGGCAATCCACTGAGCCCCTATGCCAGGAACATCTATGGTGACTGGGAAAAGGACTTCACGCTGGTGCAGTGGGACCAGCGCGGCGCCGGCAAGACCTATGGGCGCAGCCCGGCAACGGCCGAGCTGCCGCTGTCCATGGCCCGCATGGCGCAGGACGGTGTAGAGCTGGCCGAGTTTCTGACCCGGCATCTGAACCAGAGCAAGCTGATCCTGATGGGCGGCTCCTGGGGCTCGGCACTGGGTGTGCACATGGCCAAGGTCCGGCCCGATCTGTTCCATGCCTATGTGGGCACCGGGCTGCTGGTGGGTTATGCCGAGAACCAACTGGCCAGCTACAGCAAATTGTTGGCGCGGGCGCGTACTGCCGGTGACAGCAAGACGGTGGGGACCATCGAGGCGCTGGGCCCACCGCCATGGACCAACCCGCGCAACTTCGGCATCCTGCGCCGCGCCACCCGTGTCTACGAGGCTAAAGTCAGCGAGCCGCCACCCAAGTCCTGGTGGGTGCCGGAAGCTTCATACACCTCTGCCAAGGCCGTGGCTGATTTCGAGAGCAGCGAAGAGTTTTCCTATCTGCAGTTTGTGGGTCTCAAGGGTGACGGCATGCTGTCGCGGCTGGACCTGCCGGCGCTGGGCCTGGACTTTGCGATACCGGTCTATCTGGTGCAAGGCGCGGAAGACCTGGTGACGACGGCCGAAGTGGCAAAGCGCTATTTCGAAACGATCGTCGCTCCGGCCAAGGACTTTGTGCTGCTGCCGCGAACCGGCCACGACCCGAATGTGCCGATGGTGGAGGCTCAGTTCAAGCTCTTGAAGGAACGCATCCGCCCCTTGGTGCGTTAGATCGGGCCAGGCCGGCTGGCTATCCGATCACCAGGCGCCCGGGTCGTTGCTGCTGCTCGCCAATCCGGCCGACTACGGCTGCCGCATCAAAGCCGTGCTGCGCGAACAGTGCCATGACGCTGGCCAAGGCCTCGGGCGCGCAGGAGACGAGCAGGCCACCGCTGGTTTGCGGATCGGTCAGCAGAGCCAGGTCCGGCGCTGCAAAGTCTGAGGGCAGCTGCACGTCCGCGCCGTAGCCGGCCCAGTTGCGCCCGGAAGCGCCGGTCACGGTGCCCTGCGCGGCGAGTTCCCGCACGCCCGGCAGCAACGGTACTGCCGACCAGTCAATCTGTACATCGCAGCGCGACCCGCGCGCCAGTTCCAGCGCATGACCGGCCAGGCCGAAGCCGGTGACATCGGTCAGTGCATGCACACCGTCCAGCGCTGCCAGATCAGGGCCGGGGGTGTTGAGCTGGGTGGTGACTGCAATCATCCGGGCATAGCCCTCGGCACCGAGCTGTTCTTTCTTCAACGCGGCCGACAGGATGCCGACGCCGAGTGGCTTGCCCAGCACCAGCAGGTCGCCGGGTCGCGCGTCGGCGTTGCGCTTGACGCGCTTGGGATGCACCAGGCCAAGCGCCACCAGACCGTAGATGGGCTCCACCGAGTCGATGGTGTGGCCGCCAGCGATCGGAATGCCAGCCGCCCGGCAGACCGATGCACCGCCCTCCAGGATGCGGCCGATGGTCTGGGTGCTCAGCACATTGATCGGCATGCCGACCAGGGCCAGAGCCATGATCGGACGGCCGCCCATGGCATACACGTCACTGATGGCATTGGTGGCGGCGATGCGGCCAAAGTCGAAGGGGTCGTCGACGATGGGCATGAAGAAATCGGTGGTGGCGATCAGCGCCTGCTCCTCGTTGAGCAGGTACACGGCTGCGTCATCTGCGGTTTCAATGCCGACCAGCAACTCCGGTGGCACCGGCATGGCGGTTGTGCTCTTGAGAATCTCCGACAGCACGCCTGGCGCAATCTTGCAGCCGCAGCCGCCGCCGTGCGACAGTGAACTCAGGCGCGGTTCCGGGCCGATGGCGCAGGTCGGGGTGGTGCTTGTTTCGGTCATGTGCAGGTCTCCAGCAATTCGTTGATGATTCCCAGCAGCGTGGCGCGCTCTCGCGCCGGAGCAAACAGGGGTGCGCGCAATGCGCATTGGCGCTGCAGCGCTTGCAGCATAGCGGGCTCGTCGCGGGCCCGTTCGAGCAACTGGGCAAGGCCTTGTGCGTCGCCGGGTTCGAAGACGCCTGCATAGTTCGTGCCCAGCAGTCCCAGATTACCATCGATGCGCGAGGCCAGCACCGGCGTGCCGCTGACCACTGCCTCGATCACCACATGGGCGCCACCCTCCATGCGGCTGGGATGGATCAGCACGTCGGCAGCCGCGATGCGTGCCCTTGTTCGTGCGTGCGAACAAGCTCCCAGCCAGCGGTAGTTGCGCTGGCTTGCGGACAGGGCCTGCGCCGACTCGCCCAGCGCCGGGTCGAGTGGAGCGCCGATATGGTCGAGCAGGATGTCGCGGCGCCCGGCCAGCAGGCGGGCCGCTTCGAAATACGTGCGCGGATCCTTTTCCTCCCGCAGATGGCCGACCATCAGGGCTCGCAGATGGCGTGAGGAACTGACGCGTGTCGGCAGCAGCGCCGTGCTGGATTGCAGGCAGACCCGCGCCTTGGCAAGCCATTGTTGCGGCAGGGCAGCGTGCCCCAGTTCATTGAGCAGCACCAGTCGATCGGCCAGCCGCAGGGACTGCTGTGCCAGACGGTCGTGCGCGATGTCCCGGTAGAGGTCGGTGCCGGTCAACACCAGCACCAGCGGACGCTCGGGATGGCGCTCGCGCCAGGCCTGTACCGACGCGGCGGAACGGCGGGCATGCAGCGCAATCATCAGATCGGCGTCGCCATTGCTGCTGTCGCCCAGCCATTCGGAACCAACCGTCACCGAGTAAGTGCCACGCAGCATGCCGGCCCAGCGCCGGGCAGTCTGCCAGTTGCCATTGTTGGCCTTGGCCAGCGCGGGCGTCAGCAGCAGAATTCTTGTGCGCTTGGTCATGGGTACACATTGAGCATGGGTGTGAGAATAGCGCGATGTTCAGCACTCTGCCTTCGTACCCGCCCGGGGAAGCGATCCGCTCTGCCGGCGTGCCCGAGCTGGCGCTGGCGCTGCAATCTGCGCGGGCCGACACCTTGCGTACTTTCAGCGCATTCGAGCGGAGCTTGCCGGGGCTGCAGGTGCCCTACAGCCTCGAGGTCAATCCGCCGCTGTGGGAGCTCGGGCATATCGGCTGGTTCCAGGAGTGGTGGCTGGCACGCAACCCGCAGCGCGCGCGTGGCACAGCAGCGGACCCGGATGCGCCCAGGCTGCAGGGCGTGCGCGCCGGTGCTGATGCGCTCTATGACTCCGGCCGTGTGCCGCATGCCACCCGCTGGTCGCTGCCCCTGCCCACGCCACAGGCGACACGCGAGGACCTGGAGCGCCAACTGGAGCGAACGCTGGCCCTGCTGCAAGCTGCCAGCGAGGATGCTGACCGGTATTTCTACCTCCTGGCATTGCTGCACGAGGACATGCACCACGAGGCCGCCGTATACACCGCCCAGACGCTGGGCCTGGACCTGGATGATTCGCGCTGGCAGCCACAGCCCCTGCCACAACCCCGCCGGGCCTTGTGCCTTGATGCAGTCGGGTATGTGCTGGGCCAGGACCGATTGGCGCCGGGCTTCGCCTTTGACAACGAACTGGGGCGGGAAGAGGTGGAACTGAAGGGCTACACGATCGACAGCCAGGTGTTGCTGTGGGGCGAATATCTGCCCTTTGTCGAGGCAGGTGGCTATGGCCAGGCACAGTGGTGGAGCCAGGCCGGCGGTGCCTGGTTGGCTGGCAACGGCCTTGGCGCGCCGCTGCCGCTGCGCAAGATGGGTGGGTACTGGCAGCGGCGCCTGGGCAGCCGCTGGTTGCCGCTGAACCCGGACGAGCCGGCCTGCCACCTCAGCTTTCATGAGGCCCAGGCCTGGTGCCACTGGGCCGGCCGCCGCCTGCCGACCGAGGCCGAATGGGAACATGCCGCGCGCCAGCGGCCAGGAGACTTTGTCTGGGGCCAGGTGTGGGAGTGGACCGCCTCCGCTTTCAGGCCATTTCCGGGCTTTGCCGCCCATCCATACCGCGACTACTCGGCGCCATGGTTTGACGGCCGGCCGGTACTACGCGGTGCCAGTTTCGCCACCCAGCCGCGGATGCGCCACCTGCGCTACCGCAATTTCTTCCTGCCGCAGCGCCATGACGTGCCGGCGGGTTTTCGCAGCTGCGCCGCGTGAAAGCCGCAGCTGCAGTTCAGACCAACGGCTGGAGTTGCTGTAGCAAGGTGGGCACCAATTCGCTGACGGTGGGGTGGATGTGCATCGCGCGGGAGATCACCGTACAGGGTTGGCCGGACAGCATCACGTCCAGCAGGCCGTGCACCACCTCGTCGCCGTTGAGGCCGAGAATGGCAGCACCCAACAGTCGTTGGTTTTCGGCGTCCACCAGTACCTTCATGAATCCCTGGGTTTCGCCGGCTTCTCGGGCCCGGCCGACGCGCTGCATCAGCATCTTGGCCTGCAGGATCGGGCGGCCGCTGGCGCGTGCCTCGGCCTCGTTCATGCCGATGCGTCCGAGTGCCGGGTCTATGAACAGTGCGTAGCAGGCGACGCGCTCCGAGATGCGACGCGGATCGTTGTCAAACAGATTCGCCACGACGATTTCGTGGTCGTTCCACGCAGTGTGGGTGAAGGCGCCACGGCCGTTGCAGTCACCGACCGCCCAGACCCCCTCGGCGCTGCTACGGCACTGGTCATCGACCACGATGTAGCCGCGCGCATCGGTCTTGATCCCGGCCAGTTCCAGGCCCAGGCCGTCGGTGTTGGGCACGCGACCGACGGCCATCAGCACGTGGGAGCCGGTGATGGGTGGCATTTCGCCAGCGCAATCAACGCCCAGCGTGATGCTCGCGTCCGCGGCGCGCGCCAGGGCCAGGCATTGCGCGCCGAGAACGAATCGCACGCCTTCACGTTCCAGGATGTCGCGTATGCCCTGTGAAACATCTCCATCCTCGCGTGGCAGCAGTTGGCTGGACCGTTCCACCACTGTGACCTTGGCGCCAAAACGCCGCATCATCTGCGCAAACTCCAGGCCGATATAGCTGCCACCGACGATCAGCAGATGTTCGGGCACGGCGTCCAGTTCCATGATCGAGCGGTTGTCCAGAATTGGCACATCGCGGATTCCGGGCAGGTCTGGCAGCAGGGCCCGCCCACCCAGATTGAGGAAGATGCGCGGCGCGGTGATCTGCCGGCCGTTGACTTCCAGTGTGGATGGCGCGACAAAGCGGGCCTGGCCGACCAGTACCTCGGCGCCTTTGAGGCCACGCATCCAGTTCTCGACAGCTGCGCGTGACTGTTGTACCAGGGCATTCTTGCGGGCCATCACCCTGGCCATGTCGATGTGCAGGCCACCGGTGGAAAAGCCGAACTCTTCACCGCGCCGTGCCATCTGCATGGCGCGCGCACTGGCCACCAGCGTCTTGGTCGGGACGCAGCCGTTGTTGACGCAGGTGCCGCCAAATGGACCGCGCTCGATGACCGCGGTGCGCAGGCCTTCCTTGGCGCAACGGGCGGCAATGGCGGGGCCGGCCTGACCCGCCCCGATGATGATGCTGTCAAAGGGTTCAGTCGACATGCTGGCGCTCCTGGATCATGGGCACAGACGCTTGTCGCAAGCAGTGCGCAGCGCCTGTGTGTTGGGTTGCTCAGCATAACCCGGCTGTTCTGCGAGGCAGCGTGATTCGGTCTACGATGTGGGGCTATTCGGTCCGGGTCCTGTCACATGGGCTCATTTTTCGGAAATCCATATGTCTATCACCCCATTGTTCCGTGCGCGGCGCATCGCACTGTGCTTTCTGTTGCTGTGTCTGTCCGGGATCGGCCAGACCCAGCCAGTCTTTCGTGTCACCGCGATTCCCGATGAGTCGCCAACCGAACTGGCCCGCAAGGCTGCGCCATTGATGCGCTACCTGGAGGCGCAGCTCGGTGTCAAGGTCGAGTTCACGCCCGTGACCGACTATGCGGCGGCGGTCGAGGCCCTGGTCAACAGAAAGGTCGATCTGGCCTGGTTTGGCGGCTTCACCTTTGTCCAGGCAAATGTGCGTTCGGGCGGCAAGATGGTGCCGCTGGTGCAGCGCGAGGAAGACACGAAGTTCCGGTCGGTCTTCATCACCAGTGATCCAGCCATCAAGACCTTGGCCGATCTGAAGGGGCGCGATGTGTCCTTCGGTTCGCAAAGCTCGACTTCGGGCCACCTCATGCCCCGCAGCGTAGTGCTGCAGGCCGGGCTGAACCCGGACAAGGACTTCCGCCGCGTTGCCTACAGCGGAGCGCACGACGCAACCATCGCGGCGGTGGCCGCTGGCAAGGTGCAGGCTGGCGCCCTGAATATCTCGGTCTGGGAAAAGTTCGTCAGCGACAAAAAGGTGGACACCGAGCGCGTCAGGGTCTTCTACACCACGCCGCCTTACTTTGACTACAACTGGACGGTTCACGCTGACATGCCGGTAGCGCAGCGCGACAAGCTGAGCCGTGCATTCCTGAACCTGAGCCGGGACGACCCCGCCGGCCGGGAGATCCTGGAGTTGCAGCGTGCCACCCGTTTCGTGCCGACGCAGGCAGACAACTACAAAGGCATCGAGGCTGCTGCGCGCAGCGCTGAACTGCTCTGACACGGCACGGGTCCAAAGCTGTGTTTGCTCTGAAGGCGGTCGATGCTGCGCCGTTGGGCGCGCTGGCTGCTGGCGCTTCAGCCAGGCCGGTTCTGCATGGCATCCACCTGGCGCTGGCCGATGGAGAACAGGCAGCCGTAATCGGCCCTTCCGGCTCGGGCAAGACGACGTTGTTGCACGTGCTGGCCTGTGCCCAGCGGCCATTGCGTGGCGAATACCGGTTGCAAGGACAGCAGCCGTGGATGCTCTCCCGGCGTGGCCTTCAGGCTCTGCGCGGCCAACTGTTCCTGGCCCCCCAGGTGCCGCCGCTGCCGCCGCGCCAGCGGGTGGTGACTGCCGTGTTGGCCGGGCGCCTGCCGGCCTGGAGCCTGGCACACAGCCTGCGCTCGCTGTTCTATCCGAGCGACATCGCGGCGGCCCATGCGGCCCTGGCGCAATTTGATCTGGCGGACAAGCTGTTTGAACGGGTGGATCGCTTGTCCGGTGGCGAACGTCAGCGCGTCGGCCTGGCCCGCACGCTGCTGGCCCCGGCCCGGTTGTGGCTGGTGGACGAGCCGCTTTCGGCCCTGGATCCGCAACGGGGTGCCCAGGCGGCGCAGACGCTGGTGACCGAGGCGCGTGCCCGTGGCGTCAGCCTGCTGGCCTCGCTGCATCATGTCGAGATGGCGCTGGCGTACTTCCCCCGCATCATCGGCTTGCGGCAGGGGCAGATACTGTTTGATCTGCCGGCCGCGGCTGTCACGCCGACGATGCTCAAGCAGCTGTACGCACCGCAGCATGGACGTGCAACTGATGCCGATGCTGCGCCGGAACCCACCGGGCTGGCTTTGGGCCCCGCCGCATCGCCGGCGCCAGCCTTGATGCAATGCCGTTGAGCGCAGCTCGCGCCGGTGTGCCACTGCGTGATCCGGCATGGCGCGGACGGTTGTTCTGGTGCTCGGCGTTGCTGTTCCTGCTGTGGCCTGTGGCGGTGGCCACCGAGTTCCGACCCTGGACGCTGTTCGAGGCCCAAAGCCTGGCAGTGACTGCGCGTTTTCTGGGCGATTTTTTCCCGCCGCGCGTCGGTCAGGAATTCCTGCTGCTGGTCGCCTGGGAGGCATGGCGAACGGTGGCGATTGCGACCGCTGGCATCAGTCTGGCCCTGTTGGCGGCGGTGCCACTGGCCCTGCTTGCGACCCGGGTGCTTTCGGTCTCTTCGCTGACCGGCCGCATGGCGCGTGGGCCGGCCTTGCTGCGCCTGGCCGTACGTTGGCTGCTGATCGTCCTGCGCAGCGTGCCAGAACTGGTGTGGGCGCTGATCTTCGTGCGGGTGGTGGGCCTCGGTGTCACGGCGGGCGTGTTCGCGATCGCCTTGACCTACACCGGCATGCTGGGAAAGGTCTTCACCGAGGTGCTGGAAAGCGGCGACCCCGAACCGACGCGTGTGCTCATGCGCAATGGGGTGGGGCGCTTGCAGGCTTTCGCCTATGCCTTGTTGCCGCAGAATGCCGCTGAGCTGAGTTCCTACACCGTCTACCGTTGGGAGTGCGCGATCCGCTCCTCCGTGGTGCTGGGCTTTGTCGGTGCCGGCGGGCTGGGACAGCAGCTGGACGCGTCGATGAAGATGTTCAACGGCGCAGAAGTCTCCACCATGTTGCTGGTTTTCATTTTGCTGGTGGCATTGGCCGACGCATTCAGCGGCTGGTTGCGCAAGGTGCTGGCATGAAGTCCGGGCAGATCCCCATGCCTGCGCCCTTGTTCAATGCGCGTTGCCTGGCCTGCTGGTTGGTATTGGGCGTGCTGCTGCTGGTGGCCCTGAGCTTCTGGTCTCTGGATTTGCAGTGGGCGCAAATGTTCTCCAGCGGGTCGGGGCGCAGCATGCTGCGTTTTGTAGCGGAGTTTTTCCCGCCCGACCTGGGCCCGGCTTTTGTGGCGAAGGTGGCCTGGGCCAGTGTCGAGACGCTGGCGATGTCGGCGCTGGGTACGGGGATGGCAGTGGTGGTGGGCCTGGCCCTGGCTTTGCCGGCCGCACGCCTGTTCAGGCAGGATGCCGCCTGGGGTCGGGGGCCGACGCTCTGGCTCTTGAATGCACTGCGATCCATCCCGGAACTGGTCTGGGCCAGCCTGCTCCTGATCTCGGCCGGGCTCGGCCCCTTTGCCGGCACTCTGGCCCTGGCGGTCCACACCAGCGGCGTGCTTGGGCGGCTTTTTGCTACGGCAATCGAGAACTGCCCCGAGGGCCCGGGATTTTCACTGCGCGTGCAAGGGGCGAGCCGTTTGCGCGTCTTTCTATACGCGACCCTGCCGCAACTGCTGCCGCAATTGGTCAGCTATACCCTGTACCGCTGGGAGAACAACATCCGCGCTGCCGCCGTGCTGGGTGTGGTCGGAGCCGGCGGGCTGGGCCAGTTGTTGAGCTTCCACATGGGGCTGTTCCAGATGAACAAGACAGCCACGGTGTTGCTGGCCATGTTGTTGCTGGTGGCGGTGGTGGACTGGACCAGCGACCGGTTGCGCCGGGCGCTGGGTTGAGTCCTTGGCGTAAAGTGCAAAGCTCCCGGCACCGAAGGAGCACATGACCATGGCGGATCCCAAAGACGGCATTGCAACCCAATTGCGCAACATCGAGACCAGGACCGGCAAGACGTTCGCGCAGCTGTGTGGCCTGATCGCGAAAAGCGGTCTGGAAAAGGTGGGCGAGCAGCGCAAGTGGCTGATGGAGACCTTGGCCCTGGGCTACGGCGACGCCAACATGCTGGCGATCCGGGCCA
Source organism: Rhodoferax sp. (assembly GCA_031372035.1). Taxonomy (GTDB): domain Bacteria; phylum Pseudomonadota; class Gammaproteobacteria; order Burkholderiales; family Burkholderiaceae_C; genus CAISIP01. The sequence continues at coordinate 13,008 of JANMKM010000127.1, forward strand.
AGGAGCAACAGGCGCCAGTCGCCACGGACGCCGACCCGCTGGACGCGATTTACGCCGGTAACAAGGCTGCGCTGCGGCCCTTGCATGAGCATGTCAGTGCCGCCATCGACAAGCTGGGTCCTTATGAACGAGCACCGAAGAAGAGCTACATCAGCATGCGGCGCAAGAAGCAGTTTGCGATGCTCGGGCCGGCCACCAGGGATGCCCTCGAGCTGGGGCTCAACGCCAAACAGCTGCCGCCAACCTCGCGGCTGCGCGCCATGCCGCCCGGCGGGATGTGCCAGTACACGGTTCGCCTGTCCACTGCCGCTGAGGTCGATGCCGAGCTGATCGGCTGGGTGCGCAGCGCTTTTGATGCCGCAGGTTGAGTGGGGCCGGGACAGCAACGGGAACTACACCATGAACCTCTTGAGCAAGCCCGTTGCGGCTGTCTTGGCTGTGGCGCTATTGGGGCCTTGCGCGGCCCGTGCGCAAAGGCCAGGCGTGCTGGCGCTGGCCGTGGATTCAACCCGCTGGGAACTGGACGGGCAGGCCCAGGTGACCGAATACCTGGGGCGCAAGTGCCTGATGCTCAACGGCGCTTCGGCGGCAGTCAAGGGGCTGGAGATGCGCGATGGTGTCATCAATGTCGACATTGCGACACCGGCCAGCCGCGGCTTCTTCGGCATCGAGTTTCGCGTGTCCGAGGATGGCGCCAACGGCGAATGGGTCTATCTGCGCCAGCACAAGTCCGGTCTGCCCGACGCCGTGCAGTAAGCGCCAGTGCTCAACACCGGGCTGAACTGGCAGATCTACAGCGGGCCAGGATTCATTGGCCCGGTGGACATTGCGCGCGATGCCTGGTTCCACATGCGGCTGGAGGTGACGGGCGCCCAGGCCAAACTTTAGGTGAAGGACATGGAGCACCCTGCGCTCGTGACGGACGACTTGAAGAGCGGTCTGCAGAATGGCCTGGTGGCGCTGGCCGTGCTCACCGGTGCCACCTGCTTTTCCAACTTCGAGATCCGCGCCACGGCGGATGTGCCCTGGCAGCGGCACCTGCCCGGCATGCCGGCGGGCACCTTGACCCGTTGGATGTTGTCGCCATCACTGGATGCATTGGGGCGCAATCCAGAGCGTGCGCTGTCCAAAGCCGAGCGCGATGCAATATCGTGGGAGGGCGTGGAATCCGAAGCGCCCGGCTTCGCGGTGATCAACCGCTACCGTGCCAGCCCGCACCCGCGGGTGACGTTTGCCAACGACTTCTCCAAGCGCCTGGACCCGCAACCCGGAGCCAGGATGGTGTACGCCCGCACGAGCATCCACGCGGACCGGGCACAGCTGAAGAAGCTGCAAATCGGCTACAGCGACGAGGTGAGCGTGTTTTTGAACGGCCGCATCCTGTTCCGCGGCCGCAGTGCCCAGAATTTCCGCGACCCCGCCCTCCTGGGAATCATGGACGCGGAAAACGACGCCGTGTATCTGCCGTTGATACAGGGTGACAACGAGTTGCTGCTGGCCGTCAGCGAACTGGGTGGTGGCCGGGGCTTCATTTGCCGCTTGTTGGATGTGGATGGATAGCCAAGACTGGCGCGGATCACGGTACTACATGTGAGGCTTCAAACGGCGGCCGGACTGTACATTGGGTGATCGTTCCAATTTGGGGCAACCGATGTTGCGATTGGTCACTGGCCTTGCAGTTCTGTTCTGGTCGACGTTTGTCAGTGCGCAAGGGATACCGACTGTCGACCAATGGGTCGCGCTGGTGGAGGAAGTGCGTCAGCATCCCTTCTTCAGAGACCTGAAGATCTCGTACGCAAAGATTCCCGCGGCCAAGGTGGGCTTCTCGCCGGTGGGCGTACTCGAGCGGGCAGGCGTCGATTGTGTCGTCGTCATTTCCGAGGGTGACAACCCCAAGATGGAGCGGATGATGCAGTTGCCTGGCACGCCGGTCACCGAGCACGCCTTCCTGCTCACGATCGCAGCCCACGAACTGGGACACTGCTTCCGGATCCGGGGCAAGCATCTGACCCTGAGACTTTGGCAGCGGGTGGAGGAGACAGCGCCCGGTACTTCGGAACGAGAGGCATTGGAGCGCCTGTTGTCGATCGAAGAAGCCTATGCCGATGCCTATGCTTTTGCCTACATGCTCAACGCCCATCCTGAGCTGTATGCGGCAGCCTTTTTTGCCATGCGCAGCCTGCGACATGAGCCGGCGTTCGCCACGCCGTTCTACCAGGTCGAGCCTCTGTATGCACACCTCGGCAGTCGTGGTCTCGATACCCGGCTGGCATTGCACGAGCAGGTGGAAGCTGTGATGCTGGGCTCCAGGTTTCAGTCTGCCACTGCAAGTCCTGGTGCAGCCGCAGCGCTGCATTGACCGTAACGCTCCGTGCGGTTTCCCGGAGCTTGAGAGCCCAATTCAACCCCCGGTCTTGTTCGGATCCCGCCACGAGCGCTCGAACGGCAGCCGCCAGGCATGCGGTGCGATCAGTTGGTGGATCGACTTCGGACCCCAGGAACCTGGGGGGTACAGGCGCACCGGCGGTGGCGCCTCCAGCAGATGGGTGGACACCTGCCACAGGCGCTCAATGCCTTCGGCGGTGGTGAACAGCGTGCGGTCGCCGCGCATCGCGTCGAGGATCAGCCGTTCGTAGGCTTCGAGCACGTCGCCGATCAGCCCGGTGTCGTGCATCGCGAACTGCAGGCTCAGCTTGTCCAGCCGCATGCCCGGGCCGGGCCGCTTGCCGTAGAACGACAGCGACATCTTCGAGGCATCCGCCAGGTCGAAGGTCAAATGGTCCGGGCCTTGCGCGCCGACGCCCGAGCCGGTCGGGAACATGCTCTTGGGCGGCTCGCGGAAGGCGATGGAAATGATGCGCTGGCCCTCGGCCATGCGTTTGCCGGTGCGCAGGTAGAACGGCACGCCTGCCCACCGCCAGTTGTCGATTCCGCACTTCAGGGCGATGAAGGTCTCGGTGTCGGAGTCGGGGCTCACGCCGGGCTCCCGGTTGTAGCC
>JANMKM010000139.1:0-7072 GCA_031372035.1 Rhodoferax sp.
GGCGTCAACTGGGGCAGTCTCGATCAGGAATTGCTGGCGGAGCTGATGGACCAGAACAGTCTGCGCCCCCAGCCCTGGGACGCCAAGGCTGTGATGTACGAAGCCTTGGTGACATCCGCCATTGCGTCCGCCCGCCTGGCACAGGACATGGGAATGGACCCCAATCAGATCATCCTTTCTGCCAAGGTAAGCGGCGTTCAGGACCTGATCGCTGTGTACCGGGAACTGGCGAAACGTTGTGACCATGCCTTGCACCTGGGACTGACCGAGGCTGGCATGGGAACCAAGGGCACCGTCGCTTCAGCTGCAGCGCTGGCGATCCTGCTGCAGGAGGGCATCGGGGACACGATACGGGTATCGCTCACGCCTGGTCCGGGTGAGGCCAGGACACAAGAGGTCTTGATAGCGGCCGAGGTCTTGCAGGCGCTGGGTCTGCGCACTTTCGTGCCCAGCGTGACGGCGTGCCCGGGCTGCGGGCGGACCACAAGTACGACGTTTCAGGAACTGACCCGGCAGATTGATGATTTTCTGCGAGCCCAGATGCCGGTCTGGAAATCCCGCTATCCCGGTGTCGAAACACTGCGCGTGGCCGTCATGGGATGCATCGTCAACGGACCGGGCGAGAGCAAGCATGCGGACATTGGCATCAGCCTTCCTGGCACTGGAGAAGCTCCTGCGGCCCCGGTGTTCATTGATGGTGAAAAGCGCATGACATTGCGCGGCGACGGGATTGCCCGCGAGTTCCAGGGCATCGTTGAAGACTACATCGAAAAGCGGTTTGGCGTGTCTCCCCACGCGCAGACCGCGTGACCCGCGACATGGCAGAACGACCCTCGTCCAGGGCTGAAAAGCTCTTTGCTGTCAAAGGCATGAATGACATCCTGCCACCCGAGTCGGCGCAGTGGGAATGGTTTGAACAGCATGTGCGCGACCTGATGGCGGTCTATGCCTATCGCGGGATTCGCACACCGATCGTCGAACATACGGCGCTCTTCGTCAAAGGTACTGGCCAGAGCACCGATATCGTCGAAAAGGAGATGTACTCGTTCGAGGATCGGCTCAATGGTGAACAGCTGACCTTGCGGCCCGAAAGTACACCGGGAGTGGTCCGCGCCGCCATCGAACACAGCCTCACCTACGACGGTGGCAAGCGTCTGTACTACATGGGACCCATGTTCCGCCATGAGCGGCCGCAGCGTGGTCGCTATCGGCAGTTCTATCAGCTTGGGGCGGAAGCACTCGGATTTGCCGGCCCGGAGGTGGATGCCGAACTGATGCTGATGGCCTGGGACTTGATCGGCCGCCTGGGCCTGCGCAATGTCCGGGTGGAGATCAACAGCCTGGGCGTTCCCGTTGAACGCCAGGTGCATCGCCAGGCATTGATCGCGTATTTCGAACGGAACCTGGACGTTCTGGACGCGGAAGCGCGCCGCCGACTGCATACCAACCCATTGCGCATCCTGGACACCAAGAACCCCGGCATGCAGGCGCTGGTGCAGGATGCGCCTTCACTATTGGACTTTCTCGGTGATGCGTCGCTCAAGCACTTCACAACCGTACAGTCGTTGTTGAGCAGCTGTGGCGTGAACTGGCGCGTCAGCCCGCGCCTGGTGCGCGGCCTGGATTACTACAGCCACACCGTGTTCGAGTTCATCACTGACGAGCTCGGTGCACAAGGGACCGTGTGCGGTGGTGGCCGTTACGACGGCCTGTTCGAATTGCTTGGCGCAAAGCCGACGCCGGCAGTGGGGTGGGGCATGGGCATCGAGCGCATGCTGGAGTTGGTGCGTCAGCAAGGCGCGGCTGCGCTGCCGGCGGTGCCTGATGCCTACGCGGTCATAGCTCCGGGCGTCGATCTGTCCCCGGTATTGCAGGCGATTCAGACCCTGCGGTCAGCCGGCGCCAGCGTCCAGATGCATGCCGATCCCGGCGCAGTACCGGCCAGCATCAAGGCCCAGTTCAAGCGTGCGGACGCAAGCGGAGCTGCCTTCGCTCTGGTTTTTGGTCCCGATGAGCTGGCGAACGGCATGGTTGCCGTGAAGCCTTTGCGTGATGCAACCAGGGCACAACGACTCGAGCCTCTAGCCGGTATTCGGCAGTGGGCCTGCACCCTACAATCGCGCACCGAATAGAAACACGACATGGCGAATCAACTCGATCTCGAAGAGCAGGAGCAACTGGACCAGCTCAAGCATTTTTGGCGGCAATGGGGCAATGTGATCACCTGGGTGCTGATCACTGTCCTGGGTGCATTTGCAGCCTGGAACGGCTATCAGTACTGGCAGCGCAACCAGGCTGGACAGGCGGCTGCCATGTTTGAGGAAGTTGAGCGGACCGTGAAGGCGGCGGACCTCACAAAGCTGGACCGCGCGCTTGCTGATATGAAGGACAAGTTTGGCGGGACCGCCTTCGCCCATCAGGGCGCCCGGATGGCGGCCAAGTCGTATTTTGACGCTGGCAAGCTGGATGCCGCAAAGGCTGCGCTGTTGTGGGTTTCGGAGAAATCGCCTGATGAGGGCTACGCGGCGATCGCGCGTTTGCGTCTGGCGGCATTGCTGCTGGAAACCAAGGAGTACGACGAGGCCTTGAAGCAGCTTGCGGTTCCCGTTCCCGGGGAATTTGCGGCTCTCGTTGCCGATCGTCGCGGCGACGTCTTGCACTTGCAGGGCAAGAAGGACCTGGCCAAGGCCGAGTACCTGAAGGCGTTCAAGGCGTTTGACGAGCGGGTGGAATACCGGCGGCTGGTAGAAGTCAAACTCAATGCCATGGGTGTGGACCCGCGCGAGGCTCAGGCGACCGAGGTGAAGAAATGATGCAGCGGATATTTGGACGGCTCGTGTCGGCGTTGGGCGGCTTGTTGATGATGGCGCTCGCGATGGTGGTTGTTGGTTGCGCCAGCAGTTCGGACAAGTTCCAGCCAGCCGAGTTGGGGCCGAACCCGGCCCTGATGGGTGTGCGCCTGGCTTGGACTGGCAAGCTTGGCGAGATTGACTTCCCCATGGATGTCAAAACCGTGGGCACTGTGGTGACCGTTGCAGATGGGGCGGGTGTGGTCGTGGCCCTGGACGGGCGCACGGGGGCCGATATCTGGCGCACCGCAGTCGGGTCCCCGCTGGTGGCCGGCCCCGGAACGGATGGTCGTTTCACTGCCGTGGTGACCCGTGCCAACGAACTGGTTGTACTCGACGCCGGCCGGGAGCTGTGGCGGCAGAAATTGCCAGCGCAGAGCTTTACTGCGCCACTGGTGGCTGGGGCCCGCGTCTTTGTGCTGACCGCCGACCGCGCGGTTTCTGCCTTTGACGCCCAGTCGGGGCGCAAGTTGTGGTTGCAAGCACGCCCCGGGGAGCCTCTGGTGTTGCGGCAGGCCGGCATGCTGACTGCCGTCGCTGATACCTTGGTGGTGGGCTTGTCTGGCCGCATGGTTGGCATGAATCCGCTCAACGGCAGTATCCGCTGGGAAGCGCCGGTGGCGTCGCCACGTGGAACGAATGAAGTCGAGCGCCTGGTGGATCTGGTTGCGCATGTGCGGCGCGAAGGTGATGTTGTATGTGCCAGGGCTTTCCAGGCCAGTGTTGGATGCGTCAACACCGCGCGTGGCAATCTGTTGTGGAGCAAGCCCGCCAATGGGTACGAGGGCTTGCATGGCGATGCGCGCCACGTCTACGGCACCGAAGCCGACGGTCGGGTGATTGCATGGAAGGTCGCTGACGGCGAGCGCGCCTGGGTTTCGGAGCGGCTGAAATACCGGGGTCTGACGGCGCCGCTGGCCGTAGGCCGCTCGATTGCCATTGGCGATGCGACCGGATTGGTCCATTTCCTGTCGACAGAGGATGCCGCACCCCTGAACCGCATGACCACCGATGGCTCCGCGATCGTGTCGGCCCCGGTGCTGGCCGGTGAAACCTTGATCGTGGTCACACGCAATGGCGGCGTATTCGGTTTCCGGCCGGAGTAGCCCATGCCGCTGTTGCCGGATCATGCGCCGTGAAGCCCGTATTGGCCCTTGTCGGCCGCCCGAACGTCGGTAAATCGACCCTGTTCAACCGCCTCACGCGGTCGCGCGACGCGATCGTCGCTGATTTTGCCGGTTTGACCCGCGACCGGCACTACGGTAACGGGCAGCAGGGCAAGCACGCGTATATCGTCATCGACACCGGTGGGTTCGAGCCGGATGCGGCCAGCGGCATCTTCATGGAAATGGCAAAGCAGACCCGGCAGGCAGTGGCCGAGGCTGACGTCATCCTGTTTCTGGTGGACGCGCGTGCCGGCGTGTCGGCGCAGGACCATGAGATCGCCAAGTACCTGCGCCGGCTCGGCAAGCCTTGCCTGCTGGTGGCCAACAAGGCTGAGGGCATGCCGGACAACTCACGGCTGGGCGAATTCTTTGAACTGGGGCTGGGCGACGTTCAAGCGATTTCGGCCGCCCATGGCCAGGGCATTCGCACCCTGGTCGACCTGGCGTTGGAACCCCTGCGCCTGTCCGATGCGGCACTCGAGGAACTGGCGACGGATCCTGGCGTGATCAAGCTGGCGGTGGCGGGCAGGCCGAATGTCGGGAAGTCGACCCTGATCAACACCTGGCTGGGCGAAGAGCGCCTGGTCGCATTCGACCAACCGGGCACGACCCGGGACGCGATTTCAGTGCCGTTCGAACGCGACGGTCAGCGCTTCGAATTGATCGATACGGCCGGATTGCGGCGCAAGGGCAAGGTCTTTGAGGCCATCGAGAAATTTTCCGTCGTGAAAACTTTGCAGGCCATCGAGTCAGCCAATGTCGTGCTGTTGTTGATCGATGCAACGCAAGGCGTCACCGATCAGGATGCACACATCGCCGGCTACATCCTCGAATCCGGTCGGGCCATGGTGTTGGCCGTGAACAAGTGGGATGCAGTGGATGCGTACCAGCGGGAACTGGTGCAGCGCTCCATTGAAACGCGCCTGCCATTTCTCAAGTTCGCAGCGATGCACTTGATCTCGGCGAAGAAGCGGCAGGGACTGGGCCCGTTGTGGGCGTCCATTGCCCAGGCCTTTCGTGCGGCCAACTGCAAGATGTCGACGCCAGTGCTGACACGCCTGTTGCTGGAAGCGGTACAGTTTCAGAGCCCAAAGCGGGCTGGCATGTTCCGACCCAAATTGCGCTATGCCCACCAGGGCGGGATGAACCCACCAGTCATCATCATCCACGGTAATTCTCTGGAACACGTCACCGATGCTTACAAGCGCTATCTGGAAGGACGGTTCCGCAAGGAGTTCAATCTGGTGGGCACACCCATGCGCATCGAGATGAAAACATCACACAATCCCTTCGCTGACAAGGAGCACTGAGCGGTGCGCCAAAGTACCGGTATTTCCGTGCGGGATTGCGAAAATGCGGGCGGGGAACGCCATGCGCTGTGGTATGGTGACAGCCTGTTTATTTTTTCCAGAACACGGAGAATATCGTGAGCAACAAAGGGCAGCTACTCCAAGACCCATTTCTCAATACCTTGCGGCGCGAACATGTGCCGGTTTCCATTTATCTGGTCAATGGAATCAAATTGCAGGGGCAGATTGAGTCGTTCGACCAGTACGTGGTGTTGCTCCGCAATACCGTGACCCAAATGGTCTACAAGCATGCCATATCAACCATCGTCCCGGGGCGCGCGGTGAACTTTGCCGCCCTGGAGGGTGACGGGCCCGCAGCAGCTTGAGGGCGCTGCAGGGCAACATGCGCGAGTGCGTGGCCCGTATTTCCACCCGGGCCTCCTAGTCTTGAGTTCGCCCGCGAAAATGGCAGCAGAGCTGGCTCCGACAATCCTGGTTGGGGTGGATTTGGGTTTGCCTGATTTCGATGCCGAACTCGAGGAGTTGGGCCTGCTGGCGCTGACTGCAGGCCTGCAACCGGTGGCTCGGGTCGTGTGCAAGCGTCGCGCACCTGACGCCGCCCTGTTCCTGGGTAGCGGCAAGGCCGATGAAATCAAGTTGCTGGCTCAGCAACTGGGTGCCACCGAAGTGCTGTTTGACCAGGCCTTGAGTCCGGCGCAGCAGCGCAACCTGGAGCGCCATCTCGAATTGCCGGTCAATGACCGTACCTTGTTGATTCTGGAGATCTTTGCCCAGCGGGCGCGCAGCCACGAGGGTAAGTTGCAGGTCGAACTGGCGCGCTTGCAGTACTTGAGCACGCGCCTTGTGCGGCGCTGGTCGCACTTGGAGCGACAGCGTGGCGGCATTGGTGGCCGTGGTGGTCCTGGCGAGACCCAGATCGAACTGGATCGCCGAATGATTGGCGACAGCATTCAGAGAACCAAGGAGCGGCTGCTCAAGGTCAAACGGCAACGTCAGACGCAGCGTCGGCGGCGCTCTCGCCAGGAAGCCTTCAACATATCTCTGGTGGGTTACACCAACGCCGGCAAGTCAACCTTGTTCAACGCGTTGGTCAAGGCCCGTGCCTACGCTGCCGATCAATTGTTCGCAACGCTGGATACCACTACCCGCCAGCTCTATCTGGGCGAGGCTGGTCGATCCGTATCCCTGTCTGACACCGTCGGGTTCATCCGGGACTTGCCGCATGGTCTGGTCGATGCGTTCCAGGCCACATTGCAGGAAGCCGTGGATGCGGACCTGTTGTTGCATGTGGTTGATGCCGCAAATCCACAGCATCCGCAACAGATACAGTCCGTATGTCGGGTGTTGGCAGAGATTGGTGCCGCTGACGTGCCACAAATACTGGTCTTCAACAAGATCGACGCCCTTGAAATTGCTCGCCAGCCCCTGCAGCTTGAAGACATGTTCGAGCTCGATGGGGTTGCAACGCCGCGGTTGTTCGTCAGTGCCAGGTCGCGCGCGGGCATCGATGCCTTGCGTCAGCAACTGTCTCGCAGTGTCGCAGCAAGTTTGAGCCATACGGTCCCCGAGACCGTCGTGGCCACGGCGCTCAATTGATTGGGCACAATCCGCTCACGATCCACAAGAGATACTTTGATGAAACTCGAATCAGTCGTCCACGGATGGGCGCAGTGGCCACGACGCATCCTCGGCGTCTTCAATCTGAACGATCCGCGTTGGGGTCGGGGTGAGGACAAGCCGGCTGCCG
>JANMKM010000212.1:0-3243 GCA_031372035.1 Rhodoferax sp.
ACTGGCGGAAACGGAGGGATTCGAACCCTCGATGAGGCTCTACACCCCATACTCCCTTAGCAGGGGAGCACCTTCGGCCGCTCGGTCACGTTTCCTGAAGTTTTTATGCTGCAGTGATTATCTCACGCCCGGCGCGTCTCAGGCGGTGGCCTGGTCCAGATCAAAGGCCCGGTGCAGCGCCCGTACCGCCAGCTCCATGTATTTTTCGTCGATCACGACCGAGGTCTTGATCTCGCTGGTGGAGATCATCTGGATGTTGATGCCCTCCTCGGCCAGCACCCGGAACATCTTGCTGGCAACGCCCACGTGGCTGCGCATGCCGATGCCAACGATCGACACCTTGCAGATGCGCGTGTCGCCCACCACCTCCTGCGCGCCCAGTCCCGGCAGCACCTTGTCGCGCAATACATCCACCGCCTTGGCGTATTCGGCCCGGTTCACGGTGAAGCTGAAGTCGGTCTTGCCGTCCTTGCTCAGGTTCTGGATGATCACGTCCACTTCGATGTTGGCGTCGGCCACCGCCCCCAGGATCTGGTAGGCAATGCCCGGCTTGTCCGGCACACCCAGCACGGAAATCTTGGCTTCGTCGCGGTTGAACGCAATGCCGGACACAATGGCTTGTTCCATTTTTTCGTCTTCCTCAAAGGTGATCAGGGTGCCGGAGCGGGCTTCCTCTTCAATGTCGATATCCCAGGGCGTGAAGCTGCTGAGCACGCGCAAGGGCACGCGGTACTTGCCGGCAAACTCCACCGAGCGGATCTGCAGCACCTTGGAGCCCATGGACGCCATCTCCAGCATCTCCTCGAAGCTCACCGTATGCAGGCGCCGGGCCTCGGGCACCACCCGCGGGTCGGTGGTGTAGACGCCATCGACGTCGGTATAGATCAGGCATTCCTGGGCTTTCATGGCGGCAGCCACAGCCACGGCCGAAGTGTCGGAACCACCACGCCCCAGCGTCGTGATGTTGCCCTGCTCGTCCATGCCCTGGAAGCCGGTGACGATGACCACCTTGCCCTGATCGAGATCGATCCGCACCTTGGTGTCGTCAATCGATTCAATGCGCGCCTTGGTGTAGGCGCTGTTGGTGCGGATTGGCACCTGCCAACCGGCATAGCTGACCGACTCCAGCCCCTCGGCCTGCAAGGCGATAGCCAGCAGCCCCACCGAGACCTGCTCACCGGTGGATGCCAGCATGTCGAGTTCGCGGCTGTAGGCGTCCGTGGGCTTGGCCGGGGCCAACTCCTTGGCCAGTCCGAGCAGGCGGTTGGTCTCACCGCTCATGGCACTGGGGACCACCACCATCTGGTGGCCAGCGCGGGCCCATTTGGCGACGCGCTTGGCGACATTGCGGATGCGCTCGGTCGAGCCCATCGACGTACCGCCGTACTTGTGAACGATCAAAGCCATTGAGTGTCTTGAAGATTGCGGCGCTGCCGCGCTGGAAGTGGCGTCCTGGGCGCTGGGGCCCGGCGCGAAAAACCTAGGGATTGTACCAAGCCAAGCCGGGGCCCTCACGCCGCACAAAGCCCTGCGCCACCTTGATATGGATGTCATGGCCGCGGGTGGCGCAGGCCGCAATCTGCGCCAGCAACTCGCTCATCTGCGCCTGGCTGGGCACGGCCTGGTGCCGGCTCTTGAGCCAATGGCGCAGCACATTGGCCTGGCGCGGTTGGCTCAACGGCTGCAGTGCCGCAATCACCGGGATGTCGCCCATCTGCTCCAGGTCCTGCCGCGCCACTTCGTCAAGCAGTTGCTGCGCCTGGGCCGCATGCGCTGCAGACCGGGCAAAGCTGGTGCGGAACTGCGGGAAGGCGTGTTCCAGCGGCGGCAGCAGCCGGGCGCGGATGCGGTTGCGGGTAAAACGCTGGTCAGCATTGCTCGGGTCCTGCACGAAACCGATGCCATGCTGCTGCAGCCAGCGCCGAATGTCGGCGCCGGGCACTGCCAGCAGCGGCCTGGCATAGGCGATGCCATCGCGTGCCCAATGGGCGCGCATACCGGCCAGGCCTGGCAGGCCGGCGCCACGGCTCAACGCCAGCACTACGGTCTCCACCTGGTCGTCGGCATGCTGCGCCAACGCTATGGATTTGGTAGTGCTCCGTGCTTTTTTTTCAAGGGCTGCAGCCCGAATTGCTTCGTAGCGGGCAATGCGTGCGGCATCTTCCGGGCTGTCACCGGGGTTATGGCGGGCATCGACACGGCAAACCTGCAAGGGCAGGTTGAGTGCGGCGCAGGTGGCCTCGCAGTGGCGCTGAAATTCATTGGCCGCGGCCTGCAGCCCGTGGTGCACGTGAATGGCACGCACCTGCCCAGGCCATCTGGCGGCACAGGCATGCAGCAAAGCGCTGGAATCGGCACCGCCGCTGTAGGCCACGGCCAGCGGCAACTCCGGCGCATACGCCGCCATGGCCACCTCGAAAGATGTGGTGCCTCCACGCTCGCCCATTGCATGTGGCTCGCTGCCTCCCGAGGAGGCGTTCGCTTGCTTGGGGCGGCCCGGCGCGGCGCTCATGTCAGCGCAGCCACTGCCCTGGCGCTGGCTGAGGCACTACTTTGCAGCGGCCTTGGCCTCGGCCCTGATGTCAGAGTAGCGGCCATAGCTTTGCAGGCGCTCATAGCGCCGCTCCAGCAGATCGCGCACCTTCAGGTCCGCGACCTGGCGATAGGCGTCATTAAGCGCGCGCTTGAGGAAAGCAGCCATCTGCTTGGGCTCGCGGTGAGCGCCGCCCACCGGCTCATTGACGATCTTGTCAATCACGCCCAGGGCCTTCAGGCGGTGGGCCGTGATGCCCAGAGCATCGGCCGCCTCCTTGGCCTTGTCCGAGGTCTTCCACAGGATCGAGGCGCAGCCTTCAGGGCTGATCACGGAATAGATCGAGTACTGCAGCATCAGCACCTGGTCGCCCACGGAAATGGCCAGAGCGCCACCGGATCCACCTTCGCCGATGATGGTGGTGATGATGGGCACTTCCAGCTGCGCCATCTCGAAAATGTTACGGCCGATGGCCTCTGACTGGCCGCGCTCTTCGGCGTCAATGCCCGGGTAGGCGCCCGGCGTGTCGACGAAGGTGAACACCGGCAGCTTGAACTTCTCTGCCGTCTTCATCAACCGCAGCGCCTTGCGGTAACCCTCGGGCTTGCTCATGCCGAAGTTGCGCAGGCCACGCTCCTTGGTGTCGCGGCCTTTTTGCTGGCCCAGCACCATGCAGGGGGCCCCGTTGAAGCGGGCCAGGCCGCCGACGA
>JANMKM010000228.1:0-7354 GCA_031372035.1 Rhodoferax sp.
GCTGGCGCTGGCCGGTGGCGGCCTGCGTCGGCTGCGTGACAGCCATGGCCCCAAGGCGCTGGCAGGCTTCGGCTCGGCCAAGGGCAGCAATGAGGAAGCCTACCTGTTCCAGAAGCTGGTGCGCACAGGTTTTGGCAGCAACAACGTGGACCACTGCACCCGGTTGTGCCATGCCTCCAGCGTGGCGGCCCTGCTGGAAGGCGTCGGCTCAGGCGCGGTCAGCAACCAGGTCAACGATGTGGAGCATGCGGACCTGGTGCTGGTGATCGGCTGCAACCCCACGTCCAACCACCCGGTGGCCGCCACCTGGATCAAGAATGCCGGACGGCGTGGCACCAGGATCGTGCTGGCGGACCCGCGCATCACCGAGCTGGGTGTGCATGCCTGGCGCATGCTGCAGTTCCGCCCCGGCAGCGACGTGGCGATGCTCAACGCACTGATCCATACTGTGATCGATGAGGGCCTGACGGACCAGGACTTCATTGCAAGGCGCGTGGACAACTTTGCGGCACTGCAGGAAAACGTCCGCGGCTACAGCCCGGAGGCGATGGCGCCGATCTGCGGCATTCCGGCTGAGCAGCTGCGCGAGGTGGCGCGGGCCTACGCCACGGCTGGCAGCGCCATGATCCTGTGGGGCATGGGCATCAGCCAGCATGTGCACGGTACCGACAACGCCCGCTGCCTGATCGCCCTGGCCAGTGTCTGCGGTCAGATCGGCAAGCCTGGCTCCGGCCTGCACCCCTTGCGCGGCCAGAACAATGTGCAAGGTGCCAGCGACGCCGGCCTGATCCCCATGATGTTCCCGAACTACCAACGGGTCGATAACCCGGCTGCGCACGCCTGGTTCGAGCAGTTCTGGGGCACGGCGCTGGACCGCAAGCCCGGTTACACCGTGGTCGAGATCATGCACAAGGCGCTGGCGCCGGAGAGCGACCCGCACAAGGTGCGCGGCATGTACATCATGGGCGAGAACCCGGCCATGAGCGACCCGGACCTGAACCACGCACGCCACGCCCTGGCCAGCCTGGAGCATCTGGTGGTGCAGGACATCTTCATGACCGAGACCGCCTGGCTGGCCGATGTGGTGCTGCCGGCCACGGCCTGGCCGGAGAAGACCGGCACGGTGAGCAACACCGACCGCATGCTGCAACTGGGCCGTCAGGCCATCGACCCGCCGGGTGAGGCCCGGCCGGACCTGTGGATCATCCAGCAGCTGGCCGAACGCCTGGGACCCTGCGCTGTTCGGGCCGCATCTGCGCCGCCACCCTGCCCGGAGCGTCCCGATGGCGTGCAGGCCCTGGCGTGCGGTTACCAGGGGCCGGCCGACGGCGTGGCGGAGGTCTACGAGGAGATGCGTCAGGCCATGCATGGCGCCATAGCCGGCATCAGCTGGGAGCGGTTGCAGTCCGCGTCCAGCGTCACCTATCCCTGCTTGAGTGCCGAGGACCCGGGCCAGCCGACGGTGTTCATGGACCGCTTTCCCACCCTGAGCGGCCGGGTGCACCTGGTGCCGGCCGACATCATTCCGGCCGCGGAGCGGCCCGATGCCGACTACCCCTTTGTGCTGATCACCGGCCGCCAGCTGGAGCACTGGCACACCGGCAGCATGACCCGGCGCGCCACCGTGCTGGATGCGCTGGAGCCGGTGGCCACGGCCTCGATGTGCGGCGCCGATCTGGAGGTGCTCGCGCTGCAGCCCGGAGCCGTGATCACGGTGCAGTCGCGCCGCGGCGCGGTTGCGATCCGGGTGCGGCGCGATGATGGCACGCCACGCGGGGCCGTATTCATTCCCTTTGCCTATTACGAAGCAGCGGCGAATCTGATCACCCACGCCGCGCTCGACCCCACAGCCAAGATCCCGGAATTCAAATATTGCGCCGTGGCCGTGCGTGCTGGCGGCATGCTGGCCGAGGCCGCGGGCTATGGGGCTGGTGGCCGCTCCGACATGCCGGCAGGCTCCGCAATTGATCGGACGCTACAGTGAGCCCGCTATGACAACCCAGCGCGAAAGCATCGAAGTCGCCGTCGTGATGCGGCGCGAGCGCCTTACCGGCGAAGCGGCGCGCTGGCAGAGCTGGCGCTGGGTCCTGGCCGAAGTGCTGGAAGACCCGGCCGGCCTTGGCACGGAGCCGCGGCGCCTGCTGCATGGCGCCGACGAGGAGCGCTGGTTGCACCCGGGCTTTGTGGTCGAGCTGTTTGCCGACGAGGCTGCCGGCTATTACCTCAACGCCACCACCGATGCGCCGTGCTGGTTTGTCAAGTGGCGGCTGGAGGAGGCGCCCGGTCTGGCCGAGGAGCCTGTTGCCGTACCGCAGACTGTGACCCTCAGCTACGACGAGGCCGGGCGCTGGCTTGACGCCCAGGAGACGGTGGAGCAGCTGCCCGCCAGCGCCGCGGTGGTGGAGCAATTGCGCGACTTTGTGGCGGCGCACTACGAACCGGAGCCGCGCAAGCGCAAGCGCCCGGAGAGTTTCCAGACCCTCGAAGACCGTTTTGGCAACCCGGCCAGCATCAGCACCGACAAGCTGCGCCGCAACGACCGGAGCGGCGGTGGCTGACGGTTTTCTCGGCCGCTGGTCGCAGCGCAAGCGCGACGTTGCTGCCGGCAAGCCGGTGGCCGAGCCAGCGGTGGCGCGGCCCGACGCGCTCGGCGGTGAGGCGGCGCCCGCGTCGAGGACGGCAGTGGCTCCGGTGCCTGGCGCCGCCGCACCCGCAGCTCCGGCCGAGGGACCCCCGGACGCCGCCGAGCCACCGTTGCCCACCATGAACGACGTCCGGCAGCTTACGGCCGAATCCGACTTCAAACCCTTCGTGGCACGTGGTGTTGCGCCAGAAGTACGCAATGCCGCCATGAAAAAACTGTTTTCCGATCCGCACTACAACGTGATGGACCGGCTCGACACCTACATCGACGACTATTCGATACCCGACCCGATGCCCGAGTCGATGTTGCGCCAACTGGTCAGCGGCAAGTTCCTCAAGCTGTTTGACGAGCCCAAGGAAGCCGACAAGGATGCCGTAACGGATGCCGGGCCAAGGGATGATGCCGATGTGCCTGCAGGGCAAACCGTGGCACAGTCGGCCCCAACCAAGCCGGACAGCGGTTCGCCGCCACCGCCCACCGAACTGCCGCCCCCTGCTGACGATGCCAACCCTGATTTGCGACTGCAACAAGACCATGCCGCTGGAGCCCCGGGCTCTGGGCGCGGCACTGCATGAAGAGCTGACGCTGCATTCCACCCTGTGCCGGCGCGAAGCCACCTCCTACCTGCAGGCGTTGCAGGCTGGGGAGGACCTGGTGGTGGCCTGTACCCAGGAATCGCGCTTGTTCGAGGAACTGGCCGAGCAGTCCAGCGGACCGAAGCCTGCCAGCATCCGCTTCGTCAATATTCGGGAGACCGGCGGCTGGAGCAAGGACGCGGCCAGCGCCATGCCGAAGATCGCAGCGCTGCTGGCGGCGGCACACCTGCCACCGCCCGAGCCGGTGCCCACCGTCAGCTACAAGAGCGCCGGGCGGCTGCTGGTAATCGGCCTGCTGGCGCCGGCCGAAGCTGCGGCCGAGCTGCTGGCGGATACTCTCGATGTCACCCTGCTGGTCACTGGCACCGGTGCTGGCAGCCAGGAGCGGCGCCATCCGGTGCTGGCCGGCAAACTGGTGGCGCTGACCGGCTGGCTCGGCGCCTTTCAGCTCGAACTGCAGCGTGACAACCCGATCGACCTGGACCTGTGTACCCGCTGCAATGCCTGTGTGGCCGCCTGTCCTGAGCAGGCCATCGGCCTGGACTACCAGATTGACCTGAACCGGTGCCAGTCGCACCGGGTCTGTGTCAAGGCTTGTGGCGTGGCCGGCGCGATCGACTTTGAGCGGTTGCCCAGCACATTGGTGGAGAAGTTTGATCTGGTGCTGGACCTGCGCGCCGAACCCGCCTTTGCCCAGCATGCTGCGCCCCAGGGTTACTTTCACGCTGCAGCCCCGGATGCGCGCCTGCTGCTGCAACTGCGGGGGCTGGTGGGCGAGTTCGAGAAGCCGAAGTTCTTCAATTACAAGCAGAAGCTCTGCGCCCACAGCCGCAACGAGAAGACCGGCTGCAACGCCTGCATCGAGGTCTGCTCGGCGTTGGCCATTTCCAGCGACCGCACACGCCAGCAGATCAAGGTCAACCCGAGCCTGTGCGTGGGCTGCGGCGCCTGCACCACGGTCTGTCCCACCGGCGCCCTGGGCTATGCCTATCCGGGCCCGGGGTACCAGGGCGTAAAGCTCAAAACCCTACTCTCGGCCTATGGCCGCGGCGGCGGTCGCGATGCGGCGCTGTTGCTGCACAGCCAGGAGCATGGGGCGGCGCTGCTCGGGCGTCTGGGCCGCGCGGCTCGGCTGGAGCGCGGCATCCAGGGCGTGCCGGCCCGGGTGCTGCCGCTGGCGCTGTGGCACAGCGCCTCCTTCGGGCTCGACCTGTGGCTCAGCGCCCTGGCCTATGGCGCGGCCCAGGTCTGGGTGTTGATGACCGAACACGAGGCGCCGCAGTACAGAGTCGCCGTGCGGGAACAGATGGCGGTGGCCCAGACCATCCTGCACGGCCTGGGTTATTCCGGTGAGCACCTGCGCCTGCTCGAAGTGGACGACGGTGACGACCCGCAGCGTCTGGACCAGGCCTTGCAGGCACCCTCGGCCCAGGCCGTGGCGCGCGCCGGCAGTTTTGCCGTGCAGGCCGAGAAGCGGGCCACGCTGGAGCTGGCGCTGGACCATCTGGTGGCCCAGGCGCCGCAGGCGCCCGAGCGCATCGCCTTGCCGGCCATGGGTTCCCCGTTTGGTGCCTTGGCGCTGGACAAGAACGCCTGCACCATGTGCCTGAGTTGCGTCAACGCCTGTCCGGCGGCGGCGCTGCAGGACAACCCGCAGGCGCCTCAGCTGCGCTTCATCGAGAAGAACTGCGTGCAGTGCGGCCTGTGCGTCAAGACCTGCCCGGAAAGTGCCCTGAGCCTGGTGCCGCAGCTGTTGCTCACGCCGCAGCGCAAGGAAGCCGTGGTCATCAACGAGATGCAGCCCTACGCCTGCGTGCGCTGCGGCAAGCCCTTTGGCACGTTGCGCGCGATCGAGGCCATGCTGGGCAAGCTGGCAGGTCACAGCATGTTCCAGGGCGCCGCCATCGAACGTCTGAAGATGTGCGGCGACTGCCGCGTGATCGACATCTATTCGGCCACCAACGAGGCCCGGATCACCGATCTGTAGGCACTGGAGCAGCAACGTGACAGCCAACACCAGCCCCGAGGCCATCCGCATCGCCGGTACCGGCGGCAGCAGCGCCTTGGACGAGGAAACCGCCCGGGCCGAAATCTACGGTCTGCTGGCGCTGCTGTACTACGCACCAGCCAGCGTCACGCTGCTGGCCGACCTGCGGGTGGCAGCCACCGAAGCCCCGGCCAGCGGCGGCTATCTGGAAGAGCCCTGGCGTCTGCTGGTCGGAGCCGCCCGCGAGCGCTCCGACCTTGATATCGCTGCCGAATACGAAGCCCTGTTTGGCGGCATCGGCAAACCCGAGATTTACCTCTACGCCTCGCACTATCTCAGCGGTTTTCTGAACGAAAAGCCGCTGGCCGCGCTGCGCACCGACCTGGCGGGACTGGGGCTGGCGCGCGATGAAACCATGTCCGAGACCGAAGACCACTTCGCCTATCTGTGTGAAGTGATGCGCTTCCTCGTGGCCGGCGACGATGTGGCGGTGTCGAACCTGAGCCGGCAGCAAGCGTTCTTCTCCGCCCATCTGCAGCCCTGGGCGCTGCGCATGACCGAGCGCGTCGCCGCCCATCCGCGCGCCGGTTTCTACGCCGCGCTGGCTGCGTTCACCAGCGCCTTCCTCAGCGTCGAGACCCAAGGCTTTGACATGCTGGACTAGCCAGCCACTACCCCGGTGCAAGGGGTACTGGTACTTACCCTAGCATCATTTGGTTCCGGGTCTTTTGCGTTGCGGTACTGCGGCGCATGGACTACAGTATGCAAGGCTGTACATATATCGTTATGAGGCCCATAAGGTTGGAGACAACGATGACAGATCAAAACGTCAGGCCCTCGCGCCGTGGCTTCTTTGTGGCCGCCGCAGTCGGTGGTGCCGCCGCTGCCGCGGTCTCGGCTCTGCCGCGTATCGCAGCCGTCGAGCCTGCCGCGATTGCACCCAAGCCCGCGCCCGAAAAGGGTGGCGGCTACAGCCTGTCGGAACACGTCCGGCGCTACTACAAGACAACCCTGGTCTGACCCCGGTGCCGTGCCCGGTCGCATTGCCCACCATCCGGTTTTGGAGAATCCCATGTTGCTGACCAAGAAATCGGCGAGTTCCGAGGCGGGTGTTCGCTCGCCCTTTGTGCACAGCCTGCGCCGCGGCCTGTCGCAAGCCCTGCCCACCATGGACCGGCGCGCCTTCCTGCGCCGCTCCGGCCTGGGCGTTGGTGTAGGGCTCGCGGCGTCGCAGCTCACGCTGGTAAGGAAGGCCCGGGCGGCGTCCGAGGGCGGGGCCATGGGCGAAGGCAAGATCGAGGTCAAGCGCACCGTCTGCACCCACTGCTCCGTGGGCTGCGCGGTCGACGCCGTGGTGGAAAACGGTGTCTGGGTGCGCCAGGAGCCGGTGTTTGATTCGCCCATCAACCTCGGCGCCCATTGCGCCAAGGGCGCGGCACTGCGTGAGCACGGCCATGGCGAGTTCCGGCTGCGCTACCCGATGAAGCTGGTGAACGGCAAGTACGAGCGCATCAGCTGGGACACGGCGCTGAACGAGATCAGTGCCCGCATGCTGGACCTGCGCAAGGCCAGCGGTCCGGACTCGGTGTACTGGGTCGGCTCCAGCAAGCACAACAACGAGCAGGCCTACCTGCTGCGCAAGTTCGTCAGCTTCTGGGGCAGCAACAACTGCGACCACCAGGCCCGCATCTGCCACTCCACCACGGTGGCCGGTGTTGCCAATACCTGGGGCTACGGCGCCATGACCAATTCGTACAACGACATGCAGAACAGCAAGGTCGCGATGTACATCGGCTCCAACGCCGCCGAAGCCCACCCGGTGAGCTTGCTGCACATGCTGCATGCCAAGGAAACCGGCTGCAAGATGATCGTGGTGGACCCGCGTTTCACCCGCACCGCGGCCAAGGCCGATGCGGCCTCTCCGTCGGCGGCCGGTGGTTCCTCGAAGGTCGAGGTCAAGCGCACGGTGTGCGGCCATTGCTCGGTCGGCTGTGCGGTCGACGCGGTAGTCGACAACGGCGTCTGGGTGCGCCAGGAGCCGGTGTTCGATTCGCCGATCAACCTGGGCGCGCATTGCGCCAAGGGTGCTGCGCTGCGCGAGCACGGCCACGGCGAATACCGGCTGAA
>JANMKM010000183.1:0-10355 GCA_031372035.1 Rhodoferax sp.
GCTCGCCAGGGTTGCCCGTGCTGGAGTTTGAGGCGCTGATGCGCAGGTTGGGGCGGCCTGGGGTATAAAATACATACGTTTTCGTATATATATCAGGAGGCCCGCCATGATCGCAACTGCCAAGGTTTTCACGACCGGCAACAGCCAAGCCATACGCTTGCCCAAGGCATTTCGCGTCGATGTCGCTGAAGTCTGGATCACCAAGGATGAACGCACCGGGGCAATCACCTTGCATCCAAAAGATGACGATCAGCGCAAGAAGAACCTGGATGAACTGTTTCGCCTGATTCGCGAGGAGCCCTTCACCGAGGAGTTCATTCCGGCGCGCGGTGAGGACTTTCGTCCAGATCCTTTCGCAGAGTGGGAGACCACGGGCGTCGCTGGGTCACCCATGCCGGCCGGGGCGGCAAAGCGCACCAAGCGCGTTGCCAAGAAGACGCGATGATTGCTCACCTTCTGGACACCAATATCGTCAGCTACTTTCTCAGGGGCGTCAGTTCCCCTCTCGTGCAGCGCATGCGCGCAGGGATGGATGAGCAAAGTATCGCCATCTCAGCCGTCACGCGCGCAGAGTTGCGCTACGGCCAGGAGATGATGGACAAACTGGACAAGCGACGCAAACGCATTGATCTTCTGCTGCAAGAGCTGCCCACGTTGCCCTGGAGTATCGCGGCCGCCGATGAATTCGGCCGGCTTCGAGCCCACTTGCGCCGCCACGGCACACCGGTGGGCGAGTTTGATACCCTGATCGCCGCCCATGCGCTGGCCGAAGGGCTCACTCTGGTGACCCACAACACACGCCACTTCGAGCCCGTGCCAGGCTTGAAACTGCAGGATTGGATGGCCTGACCGGCGCATGGATAAAGCACGGAACACTACTGAAAACGTAGCGCGCTCAGCCTTCACCGAAACAGAAAATAGGCCGCCAGGCAATACAGCACCAGCGCAAAGGCGCGCTTCAGCCGGGTGATGTCCATGCCGTGCGCCACCTTTG
Source organism: Rhodoferax sp. (assembly GCA_031372035.1). Lineage (GTDB taxonomy): Bacteria > Pseudomonadota > Gammaproteobacteria > Burkholderiales > Burkholderiaceae_C > CAISIP01. The sequence goes on from JANMKM010000183.1 coordinate 995, forward strand.
CGCCCAGCGGCGCCATGGTGACGCTGGCCAGCGAGATGATGACCAGGGCTGGCAGGTACAGGTAGCCGACGGCGCCGGGCGGCATGTCGTGCAGGGCCAGGCCGGAGATGACGTAGCCCAGGGTGCCGGCCAGGGCGATGGGGAAACCCAGCGCGGCCGAGGTGGCGACGGCATTGTGGATGCTGACATTGCACCAGGTCATGAACGGTACCGAGACGAAGGCGCCACCGGCGCCGACCAGGGATGAGAGCAGGCCGATGACGCCGCCCACGCCGAACATGCCCGGTGGCTGCGGCAGGGTGCGTGTGGGTTTGGGTTTGCGGTTCAACAGCATCTGGGTGGCGGAGAAGGCCACGAACAGCGCAAAGAACATGCCCAGGATGCGCGCCGGCAGGGCCACGGCCACCTGCGAGCCCAGCAGGCTGCCGACCAGGATGCCCGGTGCCAGCACCCGGGCCACGGGCCAGAGCACGGCGCCGCGCTGGTGGTGGGCGCGTACCGAGGAGACGGAGGTGAAACAGATCGTGGCCAGCGACGTGGCCACCGCCATCTTCACCACGTGGGCCTCGGGGAAGCCCTTGGCCGTGAGGATGATGGTGATGAAGGGCACCATCAGCATGCCGCCGCCAATGCCCAGCAGCCCGGCCAGGAAGCCGGTACACAGGCCCAGGGCCAGCAGTTCAACGATGAGGGTGAGGCTCAGGTCCAAGACAGAAGCGCGCCTGTGGCAGTGGCTGGGTGCCGGGGATGGCGCAGACCAGAGCCTGGTGCGCCGTGGAATGCAACGCTCGCCAGTCGGCGCGGCTGCGGAAGGTAGTGTCTGCGAATGCCACCGGACCCGCATCCTGAACCGGGGTTCAGGTGGGCGAGGTCAGCGTTGGCTTCGGGTTCATCTGACGCGAGATGATCACACCTGCCAGGCGATGTTCCAAGCCCGGGCTCTATGAGCATTGGTTCAAGGAAATATAAAGCCCGATGAGCACCGCAGACAATTTGATTGTAGGCCTGCACCCAGTGCAAATCAGTGATCCGGCACAACGATTGAAAAATCCAATGCCCGCAAAATGCTTGACTTGGAACAGCGCAAATGCTTGAGATTTCCTGCCGCGGCGCCGCGCGAATTTCGTGGCCGATGGCCACGGCCCATTCAGATCAGCTGGCCGTCTTCGCCAAGGGCTGCGTCCAGGCGCTCCAGCAGCGAGGTCAGCAGTTCGTCGCCATTGCTGATGCTCGACGCCAGATGCCGTTCGTCAGCACTGGATGCTTCGCTGAAGGGCCGGCCGGCCGCAGCCAGCGCCGGTGCGGCAAACACCGCGGCGACGGGAGCCGCGTTGCCACGGTCCGCCAGGTCAAAGGCCAGGTTCAGCGCCGCCAGCACCGCAATGCGGTCCCGGGCGCGCACCTTGCCGCCATCGCGGATCTTGCACATGGCAGTATCCACGCGTTCCACGGCTTCGAGCAGGCGCGCGTCGCCGTCTTCCGGGCACCCGAGCAGGTAGCTCTGGCCCATGATCTGTACTTCCAGTTGCTTCATGTGTTCTTGTGTGTCGCGGATTCGGGCAGCCGCTCCAGCAGCGCTTCGACCCGGGCGCGTGCTGCACCCAGACGGGAACGCAGCGAGTCGCGTTCGCGCGTGAGGTCATCGACCTGGGCCGACAGCAAGGTGTTGGTGCGCTGCAGCTCCTGGTAGCGCACCAGCAGGCGCTCCACGCGCTCGCTGACCTGGTCGAATTTGCTCGGGTTCGGCATAGAGCCAACATTGTAGGGCGCGCCCCGCGGCAGCCCGTCTAAAATGGCGGCGTTGGTGCTCGCGGTGTGGTTCACATGCCGCAGTTCAACGGGAAGCAGGAGGCAACACCGGCCACGGTGAAACCAACCTGCGCTGCCCCCGCAACGGTCAAACGGACGGGTTTGCTGCATACAGCAACCCAGTTGTCCCCATTCAGCCACTGAGCGCCTTGAACAAGCGTTTGGGAAGGCGGCGACAACCAGCTCCGTCAGCCCGGATACCGGCCAACAAGGTGGTTGCACGCCTGGGTTTTGGCCCGGCGTACGGCCTTTATGCCCAAGGCTGTCGGGGAAGACGGCGCGGGTTGGCGCAAGGCCCGGTGCCTTGCTGTTGCAAAGTTGTACTCACCATGGATTTTTCTCCTGCCCATTCACGTTCGGGCGTGCTCTTGTCCACGCGCCGCACCGGGGCCGCACTGCTGGCCATCAGCGCCTGCGCGGCCGCTGCCCAGACCACTCTGGCGCCGGTGACGGTCCAGGCCAACCGCTACGCCCAGGAGCTGCAGTCCGCGCCGTTCTCGGTCAGCGTGATCACGGCCGCCGAGATCATGGCCAGCGGCGCCACCGACGCCAATGACGCGATCCGCCGGCTGCTGGGCATTGCCTCGCGCACCGACCTGCGCGGCGGGCGCGACTACAGCCTGGACCTGCGCGGTTTCGGCGCCACTGCCGACCAGAACCTGGTGGTGGTGGTGGACGGTGTGCGCATTTCGGAGAACGAGCAGGCCACGGCGCGGCTGTCGGCGATTGCGCCAGAGTCCATTGCCTCGATCGAGGTGGTGCGCGGCGCCTCGGGTGTGCAGTGGGGCGAGGGCGCAAGTGCCGGCGTGATCAACGTGCTGCTCAAGCAAGGCGCTGCCAGCGGCATTGCCGGCTCGGCCACGCTGCTGCTGGAGAGCCTTGGCGGGCGCGATGCCCGCGTCAACCTGCGTGCCGGCTCCGAGCAGATTGGCCTGGACGCCGTGGCCCGCAGTGTGCGCAATGATGGCTACCGCGACAACGGTGGCAACCGGCAAGACCTGCTGTCGGTGGGCCTGGTGGCGCAGGCCGACGCCTGGAAGCTGCGACTGCGGGTGCATTCCGAGAACCAGGGCACGCGCTTCCCCGGCTCGCTGACCTTTGCCCAGTTTGCCGCGAACCCGCGCCAGACCACCACGCCCAACGACTATGGCGACTTCAAGGAAACGCGGCTGAGTGCCGGTGCCGAATACCGCAAGGACGCCTGGACCCTGGTGCTGGACCTGGCGCAGCGCCAGCGCGACACCAGCAGTTTCTTCACCGGGTTCGACAATGCCGTGCACAGCGAAGGCACGCAGTTCTCGCCGCGGCTGGGCTATGCGGCAGGCTTCGGCGCCCAGCAGTTGACCCTGTTGGCCGGCATGGACAGCAGCCGCTGGAACTACCGCGCCACCAGCAACTTCGGCCAGAACGAACGTGCTTACCAGTCGAACCAGGCCTGGTACCTCACGGCCGACCTGCTGGCCGCCAGCGGCACCCGGGTGGTGGCCGGCGCGCGCCACGAAAAGGTGGAGAAAAGCGCCGACGACAGCGCCCATTTTGTCAACTACCGCCGCCCGGACAGCCTCTCGGCCTGGGACTTCGGCGTGAACCAGGCGCTGGGCCAGGGCTTCAATGCCTACGGCCGCGTGGCCCAGGCCTACCGGCTGGCCAATGTGGACGACAACCGCTACCTGTTCACGGCGTTGAAACCCCAGGTGACGCGCGATGCCCAGCTGGGCCTGAAGTGGCGCAACGCCGGCGGCGACAGCGCCAGCTTTAGCTACTTCACGCAGAAGGCGAAAGACGAGATTGCCTACGACCCCACCAACTTCAGCAATGTGAACCTGGACCCGACACGGCGCAGTGGCTTCGAGCTGGTCGGCCGACTGCAACTGGGCGCCGCCTGGCGTCTGAGCGGCTCGCTGCAAACCGTGCGGGCCCGTTTTGACGCCGGGCCGAATGCAGGGCTGGAAATGCCGCTGGTGTCCAACATCAGCGCGGCCCTGCGCCTGCACTGGGCCATCGACGCACGCCAGAATCTGCAGCTGGGCTGGCAGCAACTGGGCCAGGCGCGCTTTGCTGACGACAACGCCAACACCTGCGCCAGCCGCATTCCTGCCAGCCGCCTGCTGGACACGCGCTACAGCTGGCGCATGGACAAGTTGGAGCTGTCTCTCGCCGCCAGCAATCTGACGGACGCCCAGAGCTACAGCCAGGCCTTCAGCTGCACCACCGGCGCGCTCTATCCGGACCCGGGCCGTACCCTGCGCGCGGGCTTGAGCTACAGTTTCTGACCACCCATGCCCGGCCCGCAACGCATTGTCTGCCTCACCGAGGAAACCACCGAGTGGCTCTATCTGCTGGGGGCAGAGCAGCGCATCGTGGGCATCTCGGGCTACACCGTGCGGCCGCGCCGGGCGCGGGAAGAAAAGCCGCGGGTCAGTGCCTTCCTGAGTGCCAAGATCGACAAGATCCTGGCGCTGCAGCCGGACTGCGTGTTCGGCTTTTCTGATCTGCAGGCCGACATTGCGGCCGAGCTGATCCGCAAGGGCATCCAGGTCACGGTGTTCAACCAGCGCAGCGTGGCCCAGATTTTCGACATGCTGTACCAGGTGGCGGCCATGGTCGGGCAAGCCGAGCGCGGCCTGGAGCTGATGGCGGTGATGCAGCGCCGCATCGACGCCATTGCCGCGCAGGCCGCAGCCCTGCCACAGCGGCCCCGGGTGTTCTTCGAGGAATGGGACACCCCGCACATCAGCGCCATCGCCTGGGTCTCGGAGCTGCTGGGCATTGCTGGCGGCGACGACTGTTTTCCCGAGCTGGCACGCATGTCCATGGGCCGGGACCGCATCATTGCCGACGGCGACGAGATCGTGCGCCGCGCACCGGACATCATCATCGGCTCCTGGTGCGGCAAAAAGTTCCGGCCAGAAAAGGTGGCGGCGCGCGACGGCTGGAGCCAGGTGCCGGCCGTGCGGGACCAGCAGCTGTTCGAGATCAAGTCGGCCGACATCCTGCAGCCCGGCCCGGCGGCCCTGACCGATGGCCTGGAGCAGCTGCATGCCATCGTCAGCGCCTGGAACGCGCGCCATGGCTAGGGCCGCGCGGCTGCGCCAGCACATGCGCTGGCTGCTGCCGGCGTTGACGCTGCTGGCCATCGGCCTGGCGCTGCGCGGCGTGGCGCCGGATCTGTTGTGGAGTCTGCGTGCGCCGCGCGTGCTGGCAGCCTTGAGCGTGGGTGCGTTGCTGGCGCTGAGCGGTCTGGCGATGCAGGTGCTGCTGCGCAACCCGTTGGCCGACCCCTATGTGCTGGGCACCTCCGGTGGGGCGGCGGTAGGCTCGATCCTGGCGCTGCTGCTGGGCGGTCTGATGTGGCTGGGCGCGGCCTGCGGTGCTCTGGGTGCCGGGCTGCTGCTGTTATGGCTGGCCAATGGCCGCTTCTGGGGCCGCGCCGCACTGGGCGTGCAGGACGACGATGCCAGCGCCCGCCTCATCCTGGCCGGCGCCATGCTGGCGGCGGTGTTCGGCGCTGTCAGCACGTTGCTCCTGACCTTGGCGCCGGATGAGCGCTTGCGCGGCGCCATCTTCTGGCTGGTGGGCGACCTCTCGGGTGCCGGCGACGCGCGCTGGGCGCTTGGGCTGGCGTTGCTGGCCGTGGCCTGGTACCTGTGGCGTAGCGCTGCGGTGGACCGGCTGATGCTGGGCAGCGAGGCCGCCTGGCTGCTGGGCGAGCCGGTGCGCCGGCTGCGCCATGAACTGCTGCTGTTGGCCTGCCTGGCCACGGCCACGGCGGTGGCACTGGCCGGTGCCATCGGCTTCGTTGGCCTGGTGGTGCCGCAAGTGCTGCGCATGACCGGTGTGCGCAACACCCGGCAGCTGGCCTGGATGAGCGCCCTGGGCGGCGGCACGCTGCTGGTGTTGGCCGACACCCTGGCGCGCAGCCTGGTCTGGCCGCTGGAGTTGCCGGTGGGCGCGGTGATGTCGCTCATCGGCGCGCCAGTGTTCATCATCTTTCTGGCGCGCTCGGTGCGATGAAGCCCAGGGACATGCCCACCAGCGCGACCCGTATTGCCACCTTGCAGGTGCTGGGCTTGAGCCTGCACGTGGGCGGCCGGCCGCTGATTGAAGGTCTGAGTTTCGAAGCCCACGCCGGCGAGCGCTGGTGCGTGATCGGCCGCAACGCCGCCGGCAAGTCCAGCCTGTTGCGGGCCCTGGCCGGCCTAGGCCTGCGCCCGCAAGCAGGCAGCATCGCGCTGCAGGGCGACGCCCAGGCCCTGGCCTCGGGCGCACGCGCGGCGCGGCTGCGCGCCTACCTGCCGCAGTCGCCACGGGACCGGTTCGAACTGACTGTGCGTGAGTTGCTCGACCTGCATGGCGCCGCGGGTGCCGGGCAAGGCGACTCGGCGTTGCTGGCCGCTGCAGCCAGGGATCTGGACATCACTGTACTGCTGGATCGCGCCGTCACCCAGCTCTCCGGCGGTGAGCGCCAGCGCGTCGGTCTGGCTGCCGTGGCAGTGCAGGGTGTGCCGCTGTGGCTATTGGACGAACCCGTAAGTTTTCAGGACCCCGCGCACCAGCGTTCGGTGGCCCAGTGGCTGTGCCGCCAGCCGGAGCGCGCCGTAGTCCTCAGCGCCCACGACATGGCCTGGGTCCAGCAGTGCGCAACCCACGTGATTGCCTTGCTGGGCGACGGCGCCTGGCGCGCCGGCAGCGTGGCAGAGGTACTCAGCGCCCAGACCCTGGCTGACACCTTCGGCTGCCCCTGGCGCCAGATCGACGGCATCTGGTTCACGGATCGGTAGCAATAGCCGCCGTCCAGCGTTGGCGAGCCGAGGATGCCGGGGCAACGGGCCACCGCGGATGTACGCCAAGGACGCCGGGGCAGCGGGCAATTGCGGATGTACGCCGCGGACGCCGGGGTGGGTAGCTCCGCAAATGTCCCCCGCCTACGGCCTGCGGCCTTCGGCTCCTTCTTGACTTTGCTGCGCCACCCACCCCGGCATCCTCGGCAGCGGATGTGGTTGGCGCGCACGGGTTGAACGCCAGCATGGTTTGCAGGATCGGGCTGGTGAGCCATTGACAGAGCGTGGAACTGCGCTTCGTGGTCCTGTTATGTCGATAGGTGGGGTCCTATTGAATTTCAAGTTGGTTGCCCAGCATGCGGGTTGATCATGCTGATGTCGAGCTTGCCGGCAATCAGGAAGATCACAACACGAATGGTGGAGAAGCGGCCATAACCGCGAACTCGGCGCTTGGCGGCCTGGAACAGGCCGTTGAGAGCTTCGAGAAACCCGTCGGTCTGGCGCGTGCGCGCCCAGGCCACGATGCCCTCAGAGTGCCGAAGCACCATTCTGGCGACATCTCCCATTGGCTCGACCTTGGAGCGCAAGACGCGAGGGCACCAGTGCTTGAGCATGGCGCGCACAACGTTGATTTGTTTGCGCTCCAGGATCTCGCGTCACTGCTCCTTGTAACCCCAGGAGCGCGCCATGTTCATCCTGCTGGAGGTGCTGCTGGTAACGCTGATCGAGCTGCTGCTGTTGCCGGTGTTTCCCCGTGGCAGCCAAACCGGCTAGGCTTGCAGTCATGCAGAAAAATTCCGCGCCTACCATCCAGGACGTTGCCAGCCACGCCGGCGTGTCGATCATCACTGTCTCCAACCCAATGCTGACCACGGTACAGCTGTCCATTCCTGACATGGCCAGTGCCATGGTGCAGGCCGCAATGCAGGCGCCCGGCGGTGGCGCCGGGAAGGTGGTGTCGCTGGTGTTCCCGCCCAGTCAGCTGCTGCAGCGCGAATCGGTGGCGCCGCCGCCGCTCGCGCGCCGCGCTCGCACGCGCGCCAGCATGGAGCGGGCTTGAAGCCGGCGCGCACCATGGAAGCAGCACCCACGCCACATCGAAGGAGCCCTGGATGACGCGGGTGTTCGTGAGCCATCCGACCGACAAGCTGCAGCAGTACTTCGGCCCCCGCGCCACGCAGGCGCTGCAGACCATTGCCGAGGTGCGTTTCAACCCCGAGGCTCGCGACCTGAGCACGCCCGAGCTGGTGGCCGCCGCGGCCGATTGCGACTTCCTGATTGCTTACCGCCAGACACCCGGCCCCGAGGCACTGTTTACCGGCCTGCCGCAGCTGCTCGGCTTTGTGCGCTGCGCCGTTGACATCCGCACCGTGGACCAGGCAGCCGCGGCGCAACATGGTGTGCTGGTGACGCAGGCCAGCGCCGGCTACGTGCCGGCCGTGGCCGAATGGGTCATAGCCGCCATGGTGGACCTGGGGCGCGGCATCAGCCGCTATGCCCACGGCTACTGGAGCGGCGCGCCGCTGCCACCGTTCATGGGGCGCGAGCTGCGCGGCTCCACCATCGGCGTCATCGGCTACGGCCAGATCGGCCGCTACCTGTGCGCCCTGGCCCAGGCTTTCGGCATGCGGGTGCTGGTGGCCACGCCGCGGCCACTGCAAGCAACTCCGGGTTTGCAGCAGGTGGAGCTGCCGGCGTTGCTGGCGCAATCCGACTTCGTGGTCTGCCTGGCAGCCGCCACGCCCCAGACCGAGAACCTGATGAACGCCCAGGCCTTTGCCATGATGCAGCGCGGCTCCTTCTTCATCAATGCGGCCCGGGGTGAGCTGGTAGACGAGGCCGCGCTGGCGCAGGCGCTGCAGTCCGGCTACCTGTCTGGCTGCGCCCTGGACGTGGGCCGCGCGCCCGACCAGATGCCCACGCCCGCTCTGGCAGCACATCCGCAGGTGCTGGCTGCCCCACATATTGGCGGCTTGACGCTGCCGGCCATCGAACACCAGGCGCTGGAGACCGTAGCCCAATTGGGCAGTCTGTTCAAGGGCCAGATGCCGGTGGGGGCGGTGAACGCGGAACATGCCACGCGGTTGCGGCGCTGGTGGCGGGAAACGGGGGTCATTTCATGACGAATTGGACTGTACCGGCCAAAGCAACCGACTGTCACATGCATGTGTTCGAAGTCGGCTGGCCGCTGGCGCCGACGGCCACCTTCGTACCGCCACAGGCACCGGCCGGCACCTACCAGGCCATGCGCACGGCGTTGGGCTTGGGCCGTGCCGTGGTGGTGCAGCCCACAGGCTATGGCTTTGACAACGGCTGCACATTGTCTGCCCTGCAGCAGCTCGGGCCGCAGACCCGCGGCGTGGCGGTGTTGCCACCAGACTTGGCCGAGCCCGTGCTGCAGAGCCTGCACCAGGCCGGCATGCGCGGCGTGCGTTTCATGATGCTGGCCGGCGGTGTGTTGCCCTGGACCAGCCTGCAGCCACTGGCCGAGCGCATCGCCCCGCTGGGCTGGAACATCAACCTGCAACTCGACGGCCGCGATCTGCCGCTGCATGAACAGCAGCTCAGTCGCCTGCCGTGCACGCTGGTGATCGACCATGTAGCCAAGTTCCTTGGACCGGTGACGCCGGAAGACACCGCGTTTCAGTCCCTGTGCCGGTTGCTCGATGGCGGCCGCTGCTGGATCAAGTTGTCGGCACCGTATGAGAGCTCTCGCGCCGGGCCACCGGACTACGCCGACGTGGCACTGCTGGTGCGCACCCTGGCCGAGC
>JANMKM010000272.1:0-1609 GCA_031372035.1 Rhodoferax sp.
GTGTCGGATCGCTGGGGCAGAGCGCGCTGAGCCTCTTGATGGTAGTGGCGTTCTATGCTCTAAGCCGCATCATGGCTAGCATTCTCGCCATCACGGCGAGCCCGGTTGGGCCGGTTGACTCACTGAGCTTTCGCGTGATGGGCTGGGTGATGGGTTGCATCGGTGCACTGCTGCCTGGGCTGGATCGCTTTGCATCGGCGGCGTGGCTATGGGATGGCGCGGCGGCGTGGGGCCAAATGCCGATGGTGTTGCTTCAATTCGTCATTTACCTCCCGTTGCTCTGCAGCGCCGCCTTGTTCGACTTTTACCGCAAGAACTTGTGAAACGCCTGCTGACGCGGCTGCTCGCAGCCGCCTATCGCGACCAGCGCCGCATTGCCTTGGTGCCGCTGCCGGTAGCGCTGCTGCTCGCCTGTGCGCTGTTTTGGCAGACCATCTGGACTGCGATGAATCCGCGTGTTCTGCCGGCTGCGAGCGATCTCACGCTGCCCCCCGGCGCCGCGACCGTGCGCATTTCCAGTTTGGGCGAACCGCTGGCGTGGGCCAAGCTGGCAAACCTGTCCCTGCAGTCCTACGACAACCAGCCGGGCATCAGCCTGCCGTTCAAGCGTTTGGATTACAGCCGGATCGAGGCCTGGCTGGCGCGCATTCTGGAACTGGATCCGCAGGGTCAGTACCCTCTTCTAGCCGCCAGCCGCCTATACGGCGCAGTTGACGATCCGGCGCGACAACGGCGCATGCTCGATTTCGTACAGCGCCAGTTTTTGCTAGATCCGAACCACCGTTGGCAATGGCTGGCGCATACCGCTTTCATCGCCCGCCACCAGTTGCGTGACCTTCCTCTCGCGGTGCGCTACGCTGAGTCCTTGCGCTTGCACGCCAAAAGCCCGCGCGTACCGGCTTGGGCCAGACAAATGGAGATTTTCCTGCGTGCGGACATGAACGAGTACGAGACGGCCAAGCTGTTGCTCGGTGCACTTCTGTCAAGTGGCGAAGTCACCGACCCATCTGAATTTCGCTTTCTGTCCGGCCGCCTGGCCGAACTGCAGGACGCCACAGGCGCGGCCACAGTGACCGGTGCCGGGCGCAAAAACTGACGAAATTTCGGCAACTCTGTTGTATGGATGACATACGAAACGCCGCCAGAGGCCAAAAACACGCGAAAAAACAGCGGCTTGCCCTTACTTTGCCCTTACAATCACTCCGTCAAGCATGGCATGCGGCTTGCGTTGCCATGTTGCGTAACAGCCAGTCGCAGTAATCCATTCCATCTTTCAAGCGGGAGATATCATGCGTAAACAACAAGGTTTTACATTGGTCGAGATTGCGATTGTGCTGGTCATCATCGGGCTTCTGCTCGGTGGCATTCTGCGTGGTCAGGAATTGATTCAAAACGCGCGGGTCAGAAATATTATTGACCAGCAAAACGGCATCAAGGCGGCGTTTTTCGGTTTCCAGGACCGGTTTCGCATGATCCCGGGGGATTTGACAGCCACCCAAGTTACTCAAGTGGGTTCTGGTGTGGTCGTTGCTGGAACACCGGGTACCGGCGCCATTGACCCCACCGACTCGCCGCTCGCGTTCCAGAACATCACCGTCACCGGCTTCAT
>JANMKM010000288.1:0-2560 GCA_031372035.1 Rhodoferax sp.
ATCGGGCATGAGTCGCGCAGGCCTGAAGCCATCGCCAACGAAGACTTGAGCGCCGCTGGGCCGCCCCAAGGCGCGAACGCCCCCCCGGGGGGCAGAGAGCCACACGCAGTGGGCGAACGTGGGGGTGAAATCTTGGGTGGACTCAATTTCGGTGTTTTGCTGCCGTGGTGGGACATGCTCTTCGGCACTGCTGACTTCAAGCTGCGTTTTGATCCGACCGGTGTGCGGGACCAGGTGGAGCAGGGCCGCGACTACGGTCAGGGCTTTTGGTCGCAACAGTGGCGTGGCCTGCTGCGGCTATTTGGCAGGGCGTAGGGACATTCGCTGCGCTGGCCCGGGGGCAGGTATGCTTGAACCATGACCCTGCTTCTGGACTCCTTCTGGCGCGCCGTGGCCTATTGCCTGCATCCGCGGGTGATTGCGCTGTCGCTGCTGCCGCTGGTGCTGATGGTGGCGCTGGCGCTGGGACTGGGCCACTTTTACTGGGACTCGACCCTGGATAACGTGCGCCTGATGCTGGAATCCTCGGAGGTGGTGGAGACCCTACTGGGCTGGCTGCAGGCGGTAGGTGCCGGCGGCCTGAAGGCGGCGCTGGCGCCGCTGCTGGTGATCTTTGCCATCACGCCGCTGATCGTGATCCTGTCGCTGCTGGTGGTGGCGCTGTTGATGGCGCCGGCCATCGTGGCACTGGTGGCGCAACGCCGCTTCCCGCAATTGGAACGCAAGCAGGGCGCCTCGTTTCTGCTGAGTGTGCTGTGGTCCCTGGGTTCGGTGCTGCTGGCCCTGCTGGCGCTGGTGATCTCGCTGCCGCTGTGGCTGGTGCCGCCGCTGATATTGCTGCTGCCGCCACTGATCTGGGGCTGGTTGACCTACCGTGTCATGGCTTTTGACGCGCTGGCCCAGCACGCCAACGCCCAGGAGCGGCGTGAAGTGTTCCGCCGGCACCGAGGCTGGCTGCTGGGCATTGGCGTGCTCACTGGCTACCTGGGTGCCGCCCCGAGCCTGTTCTGGGCCTCCGGTGCCTTGCTGGCCGCCGCCTTTGTCATCCTGGTGCCGGTGGCGATCTGGATCTACACCCTGGTGTTTGCCTTTTCCTCGCTCTGGTTCGCGCACTACTGCCTGGCCGCGCTGGAACGCCTGCGCGCCGAAGCGCCGGTGCCTGCCCCCATCCCGGCCATCGTGCCGGCACTGCCATCCATGCCCGAAACGCCCGATGCAAACCAGTTCCCCAGCAGCCCATGAGACGCCGGCCTTCGGCGCCGTCATCATTGGTGACGAAATCCTCTCTGGCAAACGCGCTGACAAGCACCTGCCCAAGCTGATTGAACTGCTGGGCGCGCGCGGGCTGCAACTGGCCTGGGCCGACTACGTGGGTGACGCACCGCAGCGCATCACGGCCAGCTTGCGCCGAGCCCTTGCCGCTGGCGACGTGGTGTTTTCCTTCGGCGGCATCGGCGCCACGCCTGACGACCATACCCGCCAGTGTGCCGGTCTGGCGCTTGGTACGAGCCTGGCGTTGCATCCTCAGGCCGAAGCCCTGATCCGCGAACGCATGCGCGACATCGCGCAGGAGCAAGGGCAGCCCTACGAGCCGGATCGCGCCGACAACGTGCATCGGCTGAACATGGGCGTCTTCCCCTTGGGTGCCCAGATCATTCCCAACCCCTACAACAAGATTCCGGGCTTCAGCTGCAAAGGCAGTGGCTCCGGCGCGGTGCATTTCGTGCCGGGTTTTCCGGTCATGGCCTGGCCGATGGTGGAATGGGTGCTGGACCAGCACTATGCCCACTTGTTCCGGGTCGGAGCCTGGGTTGAGCAATCCGTGATCGTGTTTGGCGCCATGGAGTCCGCGCTGACGCCACTGATGGAACAGCTTGAGCGCCAGCACGCTGGCGTCAAAGTGTTTAGCCTGCCCAGTGTCGACCATCCGCAATACGGCCGGCATATCGAGTTGGGCGTCAAGGGCGCTCCAGACCAGGCACAGCCGGCGTATGCGGATCTGCTGCGGGCCTTGCGCGCCATGGAGCTTGCCTTAGGCCCCGAATTGGTGCGATAGTCGTCGGCACCATCATGGGGCAAATGCCGGAACGCACCAAAAGAGCGCAATTGCTGATTGTCATCGTTGATATGTTGTGGCATCTCGCCGCGAACAGCGTTGAACGCAGGGCAAAATGTGCGCCAGTGCGGACCGCGTCATGTTCGCGCCATGGCACAGAAACTGCATCGGCAGACAGGTGAACGTTTTTTTGACAACCATTCCGAACAGGAGAATTTGATGGGCAAGACCGTCGCAGACGTGATGAAGATGGTGAAGGAAAGTGAAGTCAAGTTTGTTGACTTCCGCTTTACAGATACCCGGGGCAAGGAGCAGCATGTCTCCGTGCCCATTTCGCATTTTGACGAAGACAAGTTTTCGTCGGGGCATGCGTTTGACGGCTCCTCGATCGCCGGCTGGAAGGGCATCGAAGCCTCCGACATGTTGCTGATGCCGGACCCGGATTCGGCGCGCATGGATCCGTTCTACGACGAGCCCACGCTCGCCATCTCCTGCGACGTGCTC
>JANMKM010000296.1:0-32802 GCA_031372035.1 Rhodoferax sp.
CAAACAGCTCCTTCTCGAAGTTGAGCAGGAACAGCCGTACGCGGGCACGGTCCACGGGATCACCGGGCATCAGTTGTGGATGCGGAAAGCGCTCATCGATGTACTCGTTGATGATGTTCGACTCGTACAGAATCAGGTCGCACTCGACCAGGATGGGCACCTGGCCATAGGGATTCATGACATTGATGTCCTCAGGCTTGTTGTACAAGTCCACATCGCGGATTTCGAAATCCATCCCCTTCTCGAACAGCACAAAGCGGCAACGATGGGAAAAGGGGCAGGTCGTACCTGAATACAGCACCATCATGGTGGGAGCTCCTAAAAGTCAAAAGAGTGGGATGCAGCCAAGGCAATCCCACTCTGAGAAAACCCGCCCGGCCGCAAGCCTGGCGGGATGTTGATGCGCTACTTGACGTCTTTCCAGTAAGCAGCGTTGAGGCGCCATGTGAATGCCGTCAGCACACCCAGAAACAGCAGCACCCAGACGCCGACCCGAACCCGGGAGTTCTGCGAGGGCTCACCCATCCACTGCAGATAGCTCACGAGATCACCCACGGCCTGGTCGTATTCCAGGGGTGTCAGCGTTCCGGGGGATGTCTGCTCCCAGCGACCGGTGAACACCTCCACGACATGGCCGTGCTCCTCGCGCTTTTCATAGACCGGCTGGCGATTGCCCTGCAATTCCCACAGCACGTTCGGCATGCCCACGTTGGGAAAAGCCAGGTTGTTCCAGCCGGTGGCCTTGGACGGGTCCGGGAAATAGGTACGCAGATAGGTGTACAGGTAGTCGGCACCAGAGCCCTGCCCGGCGGCCGCGCGCGACCGGGCGATCACCGTCAGATCAGGAGGATTGGCGCCAAACCACTCCTTGGCCTGCCTGGGATCGATCGCGGCCTTCATGGTCTCGCCCACCTTGTCGGTGGCGAACAGCAGGTTGTCCTTGATCTGCTGCTCGGTCAGGCCAATGTCGCGCAGCCGGTTGTACCGCATGTAGGCCGCCGAATGGCAGTTGAGGCAGTAATTGACAAACAGCTTGGCACCATGCTGCAGCGCCACCAGATCATTGGTCTTGTTCGGAGCCTTGTCCCAGGCGATGCCACCCGTGTTGGCCTGTGCCCCGGCAACCAGGGCAAATGTGGCAACCAGTGCCAAGCCCAGCTTGTGCATGAAACCAGAATTCTTCATTGTTGTTCTCTCCGTCCTAGTGGGCAGCAAAGTTCACGCGGGTCGGCACCGGCTTGGGCTCACCCTTGCGGCTCCACCAGGGCATGAGAATGAAGAAGCCGAAGTAGTACAGCGTCCCCACCTGCGACACCCGTTCACCCACTGGCGAGGGCGGCTGCACCCCCAGGTAGGCCAGCACTACAAAATTCAGCACAAACAACGCGTACAGGTACTTGTGCCAGTCCGGGCGGTAGCGGATCGACTTGACCGGGCTGTAGTCCAGCCAGGGCAGGAAGAACAGGATGATGCAGGCACCCCCCATTACGACCACGCCCCAGAACTTGGCGTCGATCGACAGCATCATCGCCACGACGACCACCGCCGCACCCACAATCACCAGCTTGAACAGCGCGGGCATGCGGAACTTGGTGACGCCGACGGCGGCACCGGCAACCACGCACAGGATCAGCGCATACATCATCTCGCTGGTGATCGCGCGCAGCATCGAGTAGTACGGTGTGAAGTACCAGACCGGCGCAATATGCAGCGGCGTCTTCAGCGGATCCGCCGGAATGAAGTTGTTGTATTCCAGGAAATAGCCACCAAACTCCGGCGCGAAGAAGATGATGGCCGAAAACACCATCAGGAACATGCTCACGGCAAAGATGTCGTGCACCGTGTAGTACGGGTGGAAGGGAATACCGTCCAGGGGGATGCCGTCTTTGTCCTTGCTGGCCTTGATCTCCACGCCATCGGGGTTGTTGGAGCCGACTTCATGCAAGGCAATGATGTGCGCCGCCACCAGGCCCAGCAGCACCAGCGGCACCGCAATCACGTGGAAGCTGAAGAACCGGTTCAGGGTGGCGTCGCCCACCACATAGTCGCCACGGATCAGCAGTGCCAGGTCCGGCCCGATGAAGGGAATGGCAGCGAACAGGTTGACGATCACCTGCGCGCCCCAGTAGCTCATCTGTCCCCAGGGCAACAGATAACCCATGAAAGCCTCGGCCATCAGGCACAGGAAAATGGCGCAGCCAAACAGCCAGATCAGTTCGCGCGGCTTGCGGTAGCTGCCATAGATCAGGCCGCGGAACATGTGCAGATACACCACCACGAAAAACGCCGAGGCACCGGTGGAGTGCATGTAGCGCACCAGCCATCCCCAGGGCACATCACGCATGATGTATTCGACCGAGCCGAAGGCCAGCGCCGCGTCCGGTTTGTAGTGCATCACCAGGAAGATGCCGGTGACGATCTGGATCACCAGCACCAGCATGGCCAGCGAGCCAAACATGTACCAGAAGTTGAAATTCTTGGGAGCGTAGTACTCGCTCATGTGCTCCTTGAACAGGGTGGTCGCCGGAAACCGGTTGTCGACCCAATTGAGCAACTTCGCGCTGGCGCTGGCGTTGGGGGATATTTCTTTCATGTCGGCCATCGTGAGCTCCGGTCCTGGTCAGGCTTTTTTGTCTTCGCCGATCAGCAAGCGGCTGTCGGAGAGGTACATGTGCGGTGGCACTTCCAGATTGTCCGGAGCCGGCTTGTTCTTGTAGACGCGACCCGCGATGTCAAAGGTTGACCCATGGCAGGGGCAGAGGAAGCCGCCCTGCCAGTCGTCCGGCAGTGAGGGCTGCGGGCCAGCCTGAAACTTGTCGGAGGGCGAGCAGCCCAGATGGGTGCAGATGCCAACCGTGACAAAGATCTCCGGCTTGATCGAGCGACCTTCATTGCGGGCATATTCGGGCGTCAGCTCCGACGGCTTGCGCAGCGATTTCGGGTCCGCCAGCAGGGCATCCACCTTCTTCAGCGAGGCCAGTTGCTCGGGCGTGCGGCGCACCACCCACACCGGCTTGCCGCGCCATTCAACGGTCATCTTCTCACCGGGCTTCAATGTGGAAATATCAACTTCGACCGGCGCGCCGGCGGCTTTGGCACGCTCCGACGGCTCGAAACTGCTCACAAAAGGCACAGCGGTCACGACACCGCCGATGGCGCCAACACAGCCCGAGGCAATCAGCCAGGTCCGCTTGCTGGAGTCCATCGGAGCATGGCTGACTAGGGAGTCACTCATGGGATTCCTCAATGAAAACAGGTCTATCAGGATTAGCCGCGGATTGTAGCTGACGGCCTCACGCCGATTCAACGCGCAGCAACGTAGCAGGCCGCAGCGCGCGGCCCGGCGCGCGGCCAGCAGCCTTGGCTTGACAGGCACTCCGATTTTGCGATACTCGCGGCCTCATCCAATCGAGGGAACACATTCATGGCCATGTTGCAGGAATTCAAGGAGTTTGCCGTCAAAGGCAATGTCATCGACCTCGCCGTCGGCGTGATCATTGGCGGTGCCTTTGGCAAAATCGTTGACTCGGTTGTTGGCGACCTGATCATGCCGATCGTCGGATCGATCTTCGGCAAGCTCGACTTCTCCAGTCTGTTTGTAACCCTGGGACAGGTGCCTGCCGGTACCGCCATGAACCTGGACGCGCTGAAGAAGGCCGGCGTGCCTGTGCTGGCCTATGGCAACTTCATCACCGTCGCTGTCAACTTCGCCATCCTGGCCTTCATCATCTTCATGATGGTCAAGCAGATCAACCGGATGAAGCGGGAACCCGCACCTGCCGCACCGGCAGCGCCACCAGCCCCACCGGAAGATGTGCTGTTGCTGCGCGAAATCCGCGACAGCTTGAAGCGCTGACGCCTGCCAGGTCACACCCGCGACAGCAGCCCTGTCGCGATCAACCAGCGCCCACGAGCCGGCGCGCCATGGCAACGGCAGCGATCAGGCTGCGGGGATCGGCCCGGCCCGTGCCGGCAATATCAAATGCAGTGCCATGGTCCGGGCTGGTGCGAACCAGCGGCAGTCCCAGCGTCACGTTGACACCGTCATCCAGGCCCAGGTACTTCACCGGGATCAGGCCCTGGTCGTGGTACATCGCCACCACCACATCAAACTCGCCCGCATGGCCCGCAGCACAACGGGCGCGCATGAACACGGTGTCGGGCGCATGGGGGCCGTAAGCGTCGATGCCTTCCGCCCGCGCCTGCGCGACGGCCGGCGCAATGATGTCGATTTCCTCGCACCCGAATCGGCCACCTTCGCCAGCGTGGGGGTTGAGACCGGCTACACCGATGTGCACCCGCCGCCCCAGCATTGCAGCCAGCGCCTGGTCCGTGATGCGCAGGGTCTGCAGCACGCTGTCAAAGCTCACGGCAGCGATGGCGTCACGCAGCGCCAAGTGGATGCTGACCAGCACCACGCGCAGGGCATCGTTGGCCAGCATCATGCGCACCGGCGTCTGGGCCACCGGTCTGCCCAGATGCCTGGCCGCCTCGGCCTGCAGCATTTCGGTGTGGCCCGGGTACTGGCTGTAGGGCGGCCCGGCAGCCGCCAGCGCCTCCTTGTGCAAGGGCGCCGTCACCATGGCAGCCAGCTCGCCCGACAGCGCTCCGCGCGCCGCCCAGAGCACCGCATCGGCCGCCATTTTCCCTGCCAATCCATTGATTTGACCAAACGGGACAAGCACAGAGCGTTCCTGAAGTTGCAGCACAGGCAGACACTGCGGTGGCATGTCCCAAGCGTCGTGGGGGGCCTCGATACGGGCCACCGGCAACGCGGGTCCGTTTGGCGCAGTCGTGCTGGCAGCGCGTCGCATGGCAGCCACGTCGCCCACCACAAAGCAGCCAGCCGTCAGCTGCGGCGCATCGCGGAAGGCCATGGCGATGATCTCCGGCCCGATGCCGGCCGCGTCGCCCATGGTGATGGCAATCGGAAGCGACTTCATGGCATTGCCGCGCAGCGACCGGCAGCCAGGTACGGGCCATGGAGCGCTGTCAGCCAAGACTCAGGCCGGGTTGTCGATGTCAATGAACACATGTTCAAGCCCCAGACTACGGGCCACGTGGTCCGCCACCGCGGGCGCACCATAGCGCTCGGTGGCATGATGGCCGCAGGCCAGAAACGCCACGCCGGACTCCCGGGCATAGTGTGCCTGCGGCTCGGAAATCTCGCCCGTGATGAATGCGTCAGCACCGGCTGCAATCGCCGCCTCAAAGTAGGATTGCGCACCACCGGTACACCATGCTATCTTCTTGATAGCGCCCGGTGCTTGCCCCACAAGCACCACAGCATGATTGAGCCGCGCTTCCAGATGCCCGGCCAGGGCTGATGCGGTGGCGAAGCTGTTGCCAGCGGCGCAGCCACCCAGCCAGCCCAGGTTCTGCTCGCCGAAACGGCCGCCAGCATCTTCAGCCGGTGCCTGCAGACCCAGTCGCAACGCCAGTTGGGCGTTGTTGCCCAGTACGGGGTGCGCGTCCAGCGGAAGGTGGTACGCAAACAAGTTGACGTGATGCGCCAGCAGCAGCGCCAGGCGCTGCCTCAACCAACCCGTGACGCAGCCGTCATGGCCGCGCCAGAACAGACCATGGTGAACAAAGATGGCCTGGGCTCCGTGGTCAATGGCAGCCTCGATCAACGCCCGGCTGGCCGTGACGCCCGAGACAATGCTACGAACCTCCGCCGCGCCTTCCACCTGCAGGCCATTGGGCCCGTAGTCGCGAAAACGCTGCGGCTGCAGCAACTCATCGAAGGTTTGCAACAACAGTGAGCGATCGGTCATGCAGTGTCTGTGCGCAACAGGAAAACAAGTTGGTGCCACAGGGCACACACTGCCCTGTGGCGTGAGCCACGATTGTCAACGAAGTGTTGTCAATTCCCTGGGCGCCCGGGCGCGCCCGCGTTCTCAACCCGGCGCACCAGGGTCCGACAGCACCTGGGCTTCGACTTTGAGTGAACAGTCGCAGCCGCTGCCCGCGGAAATCCAGCGCTTGGCGCTGCTGCGCAGCAACCCGATGAACGGCGTCAAGAAGATATGCAGGCCAGCAGGCAGGGCCCGGCGCAACGCCTCCCGCGGCTGGATCATGGCTCCGCAGCGGTAACTTGCGCTGGATGCCTGCCACTGCAGAGCCACACAGGCGCCGGTACGCCGGCGCGACAACACCACACCAAGTGGACAAGGCTCGACCAGGCAGCACACGCCGCAACCATTACACGGCGCACCCAACCGCGGCTTTGCCGGCGCGTCGGCGTGGATGAATACCAGCTTGTGCTCGCCCATCATTGTGGACGACTGTACCGCAGGCCTTGCATCGGACACCTACAATTTGCCCATGAAACGACTCTGGCTGCTGTTCGCCCAAACCACCACGGTGCTGCTGGCCATTTGGTTCGTGGTCGCCACGCTCAAACCCCAATGGCTAGGCCGCTCCCTGCCGGCGGCAATCACCCTGGTCGAGGCCCCCGCCAGCGCCACTGGCGCAGTGCCGCCGGGCAGCTTCCGGTTGGCGGCGCAACGGGCCTCGGCCGCCGTTGTCAGCATCAACACCAGCAAGACGGCGCGCGAGAATCCGCACAGCCAGGATCCTTGGTTCAAATTCTTCTTTGGCGACCGCGGCAACGAAGCCCAGACCGGTCTGGGCAGTGGCGTGATCGTCAGCGCCGACGGCTATATCCTCACCAACAACCACGTGGTCGAAGGTGCCGACGAGATCGAGGTAGTGCTCAATGACAGCCGCCACACCCTGGCCAAGGTGATCGGCACCGACCCCGACACCGACCTGGCTGTGCTCAAGATCCAGTTGGACAGGCTGCCCGTGATCGTGCTGGGCAACTCGGACCAACTGCAGGTGGGCGATCAGGTGCTGGCCATTGGCAATCCCTTTGGAGTCGGACAGACAGTCACCGGCGGCATTGTCAGTGCCCTGGGGCGCAACCAGTTGGGCATCAACACCTTCGAGAACTTTATCCAGACCGATGCCGCAATCAACCCAGGCAACTCCGGTGGCGCTCTGGTTGACACCCAGGGCACCTTGCTGGGCATCAATACAGCCATCTTCTCGCGCTCTGGTGGCAGCATGGGCATTGGCTTTGCCATACCCGTCTCCACCGCCCGTCAGGTGTTGCAAGGCATCGTCAAGGATGGTCAGGTAACGCGCGGCTGGATCGGCGTGGAGCCCAACGACCTGTCACCCGAACTGGCCGAGACCTTCGGTGTCAAGCAGCAGTCCGGCGTCATCATCACAGGGGTGCTGCAAAACGGACCGGCGGCGCAGGCCGGCATCCGACCGGGCGATGTGATCACAACGGTGGCCGGGACAGCAGTGAACAACGTGTCAGAGCTGCTGGCAAATGTTGCGGCGCTCAAGCCCGGCGCACCAGCGAAGTTCGCCGCGCTGCGGCGCGACGACAAACTGGAGCTGACGGTAACGCCAGGGGTGCGTCCGAAACCGCGCCGGCAGCCCCAGTAGTTTCCTGCCCGGCTTCCGTTTGCTATTTTTTCAGGAGCGCTCCGCGTTTTGTGGATGTTTCCGGCTCATTTTGCAGTCTCCGGCCTGTCTTCAGGCGCCTTGGTGTGGCGGATGAAGAGCTGCGCCGCCCACAGGCCCACTTCGTACAACACGCACATGGGTATGGCCAGCGCCAGCTGCGACACCACGTCCGGCGGCGTCACGATGGCCGCGATGATGAAAGCCAGCACCACGAAGTAGCCGCGGAAGTCCTTGAGCTTTTGCAGGCTCACGATACCCATGCGCGCCAGCACGATCACCACAATCGGTACCTCGAACGCAAGGCCGAAGGCAAGGAACATGGTCAGCACGAAACTCAGGTAGGCCTCGATGTCCGGGGTGGCCGTGATGCTCTTGGGCGCAAAGCTCTGAATGAAGGAAAACACCTGGCCGAAGACAAAGAAATAGCAGAACGCAACGCCGATAAAGAACAGCAGGGTGCTCGATGCCACCAGGGGCAGCACCAGCCGCTTCTCATGCGAATACAGGCCCGGCGCGACAAACGACCAGACCTGCCACAGCACCACGGGCAGTGCCATCAGGAAAGCCACCATCATCAGCACTTTCAGCGGCACCATGAAGGGCGAGATCACCGAGGTTGCAATCAGGGTCGCACCCTTGGGCAGGTGGGCAATCAGTGGCGCGGCCAGAATGTCATAAAGTGCCGCCGGTCCGGGGTAGACAGCCAGCGCCACGCCGATGACGCCAATGGCCAGAAGCGCCTTGATCAGACGGTCGCGCAGTTCTGCCAGATGCTGAACAAAGGGCTGCTCGGTGCCGGCCAGTTCGTCCTGGCCGTTGACGGGATCGGTCATTTCAGGACAGCTTCTGCGGCCGGAACCGCGCCACCCGGGCGGCGCCGGACAGCGCCTTGGTCCGGGTGCCGGTGCGCGCCTTGTACCAGCCGGGCGTGGCGCCCTGCTTGACCCGCCAGTGCTTGCGCGGATGCCGGTACTGCGGGTAGGACTCCAAAGCCGGCGTCGTAGGGCTCACCTCGGCGGCATTGGTTTCGGCCCAGGAGCGCTCGAAGTCGTTCGCACTGGTCTGCACGCTCTGCTCCACGTCGCGGGCTGCACCCTCCACCGTCTCCTTCATCTTCTTCAGTTCGTCCAGTTCCATGGAGCGGCTGACTTCGGCCTTCACATCCGAAACATAGCGCTGCGCCTTGCCCAGCAGGGTACCCACCGTACGGGCTACACGCGGCAGTTTTTCAGGACCGATGACGATCAGTGCCACGGCGCCGATCAGCGCCATCTTGGATATGCCGAGGTCGATCACGCGCCGGCTGCTCAGGTCTTCTGCTTGGCTTCCACGTCAATCGTGGTCTTGTCGGTGGCAGCGGCATTGGACACCTGGGCCGGTGCTGGCGTGGCGGCAGGCTTGTCCTCGGCAGCGGCCGAACCGTCCTTCATGCCGTCCTTGAAGCCCTTGACTGCGCCGCCCAGATCGCCGCCGATGTTCTTGAGCTTCTTGGTACCAAACACCATCACCACGATCAGCAGCACGATCAACCAGTGCCATATGGAAAACGAACCCATGGGTTTCTCCTGAGGAATTGCAGCAATTTTAGTCGGCGCCAGTGATACCGGGCCGAATGCGAGGAATGACCGTTGTGTAAGAGCCGGTAAGCGCTCAACCCTTGAGCCAGGGCCTGGGGCCACCCATCACATGCATATGCAGATGGTGGATCTCCTGGCCGCCTTCAGCGCCGTTGTTGACGACGACACGAAAGCCCCCTTGCGGGTACGGGTTGCAACCCTGCTCCAGCGCCAGCCTTGGCGCCAGCACCATCATGCGCCCCAGCAGCGCCGCGTGCGCATCCTGCAACTGAGCCATGGACGGGATATGAATCTTGGGGATCAGCAGCAGGTGCACCGGCGCCCAGGGATGGATGTCGTGAAAAGCCAGGATCTCGTCGTCCTGGTAAGCCACGCGGGCCGGAATCTTGCCGGCAACTATTCTGCAGAACAGGCAATCAGGATCATGCGGGGGCAGAGTGTCAGTCATGACGCAAACTCCATCGGCAAGCCCTTGTTCATGTTGATCATGCCGGTGACGATGCGGTAGAGAAACCAGATCGAGATCAGGGCCCAGGCAATGGCACCCGGAAAGTACAGCAGCAGAAACAACGGGGCGGTCAGCAGATAGGCCAGCCCGGCGAACATCACGGAGCGGATGCACCAGCGAAAGTGCGAGGCCTGCCAGGTGCCGTCAGCGTTCGCCTGGTTCACGATATCGATGATCAACGCCACCAGCAGCAACAGCGCACCAAACTGGCCGCCAGGAATGATGGCGCCTATAGCCACGATCAGATGCAGCACATAGCTCACCAGGCCAATGGTGTTGAGTGACTGCAACCGCTGCACGTCGGCCGAGGTCTCCGTCATGGCTGCTCTCCTTCACGTGCCAGCGCCTTGCGCAAAGCCTTTTCCTCGATGCCACTGGTGCCGGCACGGCGCTGCAGTTCTGCCAGCACATCACGCGGGCCCAGGCCGAAATGGGCCAAAGCCACCAGGCAGTGGAACCACAGGTCCGCCATCTCGTTGACCACCCGGCCAGCGTCGCCGCCGTGGTCCGCATCCTTGGCTGCCATCACCACCTCGGTGGCCTCTTCGCCGATCTTCTTCAGGATCGCGTCCGGTCCCTGGTGCAGAAGGCGCGCTACGTAGCTGGAAGCCGGGTCACCACCATGCCGCGGCAATCGGCTCTCGATCACGGCCGCCAATTGCTCCAGCGTGTCCGCCGCAGCCGGGGCTGACGCAGGTGCATGTGCTGCGCTCATGCCCGACTCCCATAGATGGTCTGCGGATCCTTGAGCACCGGCTCGACCGCGGTCCAGGCCCCCTGCTCCAGCCGGCTGAAGAAACAGCTGTGGCGCCCGGTGTGGCAGGCGATCGGCGGCTCGTGCCCAAGTTGCGTCACTTGCAGCAGCAGCACATCGTTGTCGCAGTCCATGCGGATCTCGTGCACCGTCTGTACATGGCCGGACTCCTCGCCCTTGCGCCAGAGCTGGCCACGTGAGCGGCTGAAGTAGACGGCACGTCCCGACGATGCAGTGAGCTCCAGCGCCTCGCGGTTCATCCAGGCAAACATCAGCACATCATGGGTCGCCGCTTCCTGGGCGATCACCGGCACCAGACCCTGGGCATCCCATTTCACAGCATCAAGCCAGTTCATCGGCGCATTGTCCGTCAAAGGCGCACGGCGATGCCACGCCTGTGCATCGCCTGCTTGGCCTGGGCAACGGTGTATTCGCCATAGTGAAAAATGCTGGCAGCCAGCACGGCATCGGCACCACCCAGCTGGATGCCGTCGGCCAGGTGTTCCAGGTTGCCGACACCACCGGACGCGATCACCGGCACACTCACGGCGTCGCTGACCGCCCGTGTCAGCGCCAGATCAAAACCGACACGGGTGCCGTCACGGTCCATGCTGGTAAGCAGAATCTCACCGGCACCACAGGCCACCATCTGCGAGGCCCAGGCCAGCGCATCCAGCCCCGTGTTCTTGCGCCCGCCGTGGCTGTAAACATCCCAGCCGGCGCCGACGAGCCCACCATCCGCTGCAAGGCGCTGTTCCTGCTGTGCGTCACGGCGCTTGGCGTCAATCGCCACCACGATGCACTGGGCACCATACCTGGCCGAGGCATCGACGATCACCTGCGGATTGGCGATCGCCGCCGAATTGAAACTGGTCTTGTCAGCGCCGGCATTGAGCAGTCGCCGCACATCATCAACGCTGCGCACGCCGCCGCCCACCGTCAGGGGGATGAAGACCTGTGCCGCCACAGCCTCGATGATGTGCAGGATCAGGTCCCGGTCATCGCTGGTGGCCGTGATGTCCAGAAAGGTCAGTTCGTCGGCGCCCTGTTCGTTGTAGCGCGCCGCGATCTCCACCGGATCACCGGCGTCGCGCAACTCGACGAAATTGACGCCCTTGACAACCCGCCCGCCGGTTACGTCGAGGCAGGGAATGATGCGCTTGGCCAGCATCAGGCAAGCGTCATTGCAGCGTCAGCCACCGAGTTCGTCGGCGCGGGCTTGCGCCGCCGCGAAATCGATCTCGCCGCTGTAGATCGCACGACCGCAAATCACACCCTCGATACCCTGGTCCTGGACTTCGCACAGGGCTTCGATGTCGGCAATGCTGGACAAGCCACCCGAGGCAATGACCGGGATCTTCAGGGCTTGGGCCAGTTTGACCGTGGCCTCGATGTTGATGCCCGAGAGCATGCCATCGCGCCCGATGTCGGTATAAATGATGCCCTCGACGCCGTAATCCTCGAACTTCTTGGCCAGGTCAACCACGTCGTGGCGCGTCAGCTTGCTCCAGCCGTCGGTGGCGACCTTGCCGTCACGGGCGTCCAGGCCAACGATGATGTGGCCACCAAAGGCAGTGCAGGCGTCTTGCAGAAAACCCGGGTTCTTGACCGCTGCGGTGCCGATGATCACGTAGCGCAGACCGGCGTCCAGATAGCGCTCGATGGTGTCCAGATCCCGGATGCCGCCGCCGAGTTGCACGTCCACCTCACTGCCCACGGCCTTGAGGATCTTGCGGATCGCCATTTCGTTCTTGGGATGGCCGGCAAAGGCGCCATTGAGGTCCACCAGATGCAGCCTGCGCGCGCCCTGCTCCACCCAATTGCGCGCCATCACGGCCGGCTCCTCGCTGAAAGTGGTCGACTGCGCCATGTCGCCCTGTTTCAGGCGCACGCAGTGACCATCTTTCAAATCAATCGCAGGAATGAGCAACATGGGTTGCGACGGCTTTGGTTGAGGTGGGCCTGCTGGGACTGGGCGGATATTGCGGCTCTGGCCGGCTGGAGCTCATGCATGCAAGCGCGGTGCCAGGTGAAGCCACACGGCGAAACATGCGCGGCGCAGATGCCAACAACATGCCCTCAAGGGTTCCAGTGCAGGAAGTTTCGGTACAGGGCAAGTCCTTGATCGGCGCTTTTCTCAGGATGGAATTGGGTGGCAAAAATATTATCGCGCGCAATCGCCGCCGTAAAGCGCCCGCCATAGTCGGCCTCACCTGCGCTGTGGCGCGCATCAGACGGTTGGGCATAGAAACTGTGGACGAAGTAGAAGTAGCTGGCATCGGAAATGCCCCGCCACAGCGGGTGCCGCACGCCCTCCGGGCTGCAGGGGTAGACCTGGTTCCAGCCCATCTGCGGCACCTTGTAGCGGCTGCCGTCGCTTTGCAACCGGCCATCCAGCGCAAAGCGCACTACCCGACCGGGAACCAGCCCCAGCCCTGGTGTGGCGCCTTCGTCACTGATGTCCAGCAGCATCTGCATGCCGACGCAGACACCGAACAGCGGCTTTTGCGCCGCCGCTTCCAGCACCGACTCGCGCAAGCCCGAAGCCCGCAGTTCGCGCATGCAATCCGGCATGGCGCCCTGGCCGGGCAACACCACGCGCTCGCTGGCGCGCACCATTTCCGGGTCCGAGGTCACCACCACCTGCCAGGCGCCGCCCGCGGCCACGGCCCGCACAGCCTGCGATACGGACCGCAGATTGCCCATGCCGTAGTCCACCACAGCCACGGTACGGATTCGATTCGCTCCTGATTGCATAGCGGTCTGTGCTTTATTCATGCGCCTTGCAGGCCAATTTGCCTCTCAGGGGCGCTAGAGCGAGCCTTTGGTCGAGGGAATGCTGCCGGCAGCGCGCGGATCCCGCTCGGTGGCAGCGCGCAAGGCGCGGGCAAAAGCCTTGAACACGGTTTCGGCCTGGTGGTGGGCGTTCTCGCCACGCAAGTTGTCGATATGCAAGGTGACGAAGGCGTGGTTGGCAAAGCCCTGGAAAAACTCGTGCGCCAACTGGCTGTCGAAGTTGCCGATCATGCCGCTCTTGAACGGAACGTTCATCACCAGGCCAGGGCGGCCGGAAAAGTCGATCACCACCCGCGACAGCGCCTCATCCAGCGGCACATAGGCGTGGCCGTAGCGCCGGATACCCTTCTTGTCGCCCACCGCCTGGCAGACAGCCTGGCCCAGCGTGATGCCCACGTCCTCCACGGTATGGTGGCCGTCGATGTGCAGGTCACCGTCGGCCTCGATCTCCAGGTCGATCAGGCCATGGCGCGCGATCTGATCCAGCATATGGTCAAAGAAGCCAATGCCGGTACGCAGCTTGGCCTGCCCGCTGCCGTCGAGGTTGACGCGCACCTTGATCCGGGTTTCGGCAGTGTTGCGGGACACCTCCGCGATGCGCGGCTCGGGGGAGTTCATAGGGACTGTTCCAGGGCAGCCAGCAGCTGCGTGTTTTCATCGGCCAGGCCGACCGTCAGGCGCAGGCAGTTCGCCAGCAATGGATGCATTCTAGAAACGTTCTTGACCAGCACGCCGCGTTGCTTCATACCCTCGAACACCGGGCCGGCGCGATCGCCTTCGCCCAGGATGCGTACCAGGATCATGTTGGCATCGCTGCTCCAGAACTGCACGCCCCGCAGGGCTGCCAGCGCCAGTTGCAACCGCGCACGCTCCAACCGCAGCTGCGCCGCCTGGGCCGCAAAGACACCGGCATGCTCCAGCGCGAACAGGGCGCATTCGTAGTTGAGCACGCTGATGTTGTAGGGCGGGCGCAGTTTGTCGATCTGCGCCACCAGTTCCTGCGGGCCAAGCAGGTAGCCAATGCGCACACCGGCCAGGCCGAACTTGCTCATGGTACGCAGCAGCAGCACGTGGCCATGGCCCGTCGGATCACGCCTGATGGCGTCGATCCAACTGCGCGAGGAAAACGGCTGGTAGGCCTCGTCCATCACCACCAGTGCGCCTTGCTCTGCCGCTGCCAGGATGATGCGGGCAACCACAGCCTCGTCCCACAGGTTGGCGGTCGGATTGTTGGGGTAGGCCAGATACACCAGCGCCGGCCGGTGCTGTGCCAAGGCCGCGAGCATCGCGTCCTGGTCCAGCGCGAAGTCTGCTGTCAGCGGCACACCCACGAAACCCAGACCCTGCAACTGTGCGCTCATGCCATACATCACGAAGCCGGGTACTGGCGCCAGGATGCAGGCCGGTGGATCACCCGCACCCCGGGGCCGGTCACAGGCCATCGCCAGCAGGGAAATCAGCTCGTCCGAGCCGTTGCCCAACATCAGGTCGCAGCCTGCAGGCATGTCCGCATGGGCCGCCAGTGCCGCACGCAGGTCGTTGATGCGGCCATCGGGATAGCGGTTCAACGCCAAAGCGCCCAGCCGCTGACCCAGCTCCGCCTGCAAGTGCGGCGACAGCCGGTAGGGGTTCTCCATGGCGTCCAGCTTGATCAACCCGCGCGCATCCTGGATCGCATAGGCGTGCATGGACTGCACGTCCTGGCGAATAACATTGCGCCAGGTGTTGCTCCCACGCTCGCTCATGGCATACGCTCCCCATCTATGTAGCCGTCGAGCCGCATCTGCGCGGCACGGGCGTGGGCCTGCAGGCCTTCGCCATGGGCCAGTTCGGCGGCGATCAGGCCCAGCCTCTGGGCTCCGGCCCGGCTGACTTCGATCAGGCTGCTGCGCTTCTGGAAATCGTAGACGCCCAGTGGGCTGGAAAAGCGGGCAGTACCGGCCGTGGGCAGCACATGGTTCGGGCCGGCGCAGTAATCGCCCAGGCTTTCGCTGGCATAGCTGCCCAGAAAGATGGCGCCGGCGTGGCGCAGCAGAGGCTCCCAGCGCAGCGGCTCCAGTGCGCACACTTCGAGGTGCTCGGGCGCTATTGCATTGCTGATACTGCAGCTCTCCTCCATGCTGCGGGTATGGATCAGGGCACCGCGGTCGTTGAGCGAGCGCGCGATGATGGTCGCGCGCGGCATCTGCGGCAGCAACCGGTCAATAGCCTGCTGCACCGCGTCCAGGTACGCCAGGTCCGGACACAGCAGGATGCTCTGCGCCAGCTCATCATGTTCGGCCTGGCTGAACAGATCCATGGCCACCCAGTCGGCCGGGGTGCTGCCATCGGCCAGCACCAGGATCTCGCTCGGGCCGGCAATCATGTCAATGCCCACGGTACCGAAAACGCGGCGCTTGGCAGCAGCCACATAGGCATTGCCCGGACCGGTGATCTTGTCCACGGCCGCGATGCTTTGCGTACCATAGGCCAGGGCCGCAATTGCCTGGGCGCCGCCAATGGTGAAGGCCCGGGTCACGCCAGCAATATGGGCTGCAGCCAGCACGGTGGCGTTGACTTCGCCCCGCGGCGTCGGCACCACCATGATGATCTCCGCCACCCCAGCCACATGCGCTGGAATCGCATTCATCAGCACCGACGAGGGATAGTTGGCCTTGCCACCCGGCACGTAGATGCCGACCCGATCCAGCGGCGTAACTTTCTGGCCCAGCAGGGTCCCATCCGCATCCCGGTAGCTCCAACTCTCGCCGCAGGCACGCTTTTGCGCCTCGTGGTAGCTGCGCACCCGCTCGGCCGCCTGTTGCAGAGCCTCACGCTGGGCCGGCGCGATCGACCCGAATGCTGCCTGCAGTTGGCCTTGGCTCAGCTCCAATGCCGCCATGTCGGCGGCCTGTACGCCATCAAAGCGGGCCGTGTATTCCAGCACGGCGGCGTCGCCACGCTGCTGCACGTCGGCCAGGATCTCGGCCACGCGCTGCTCGATCGCTGCGTCGGCTGCAGCCGACCAATGCAGCCGGGCCTTGAGCTCGGCATCGAAACTGGGGCTGGCCGTTGACAGCCGCTGCGGCCGGGCTTGCAGGTTCATCGCAAGCTCTCCGCTGCCTTGGCTATGGCCCGGATGATGGCGCGGATCGGCTCCTGCTTGAGCTTGAGCGCTGCCTGGTTGACCACCAGCCGGGCGCTGATGTCGGTGATGTGCTCGACCTCCACCAGCTGGTTGGCGCGCAAGGTGCTGCCGGTGGAGACCAGATCCACGATGGCGTCGGCCAGGCCGGTCAGCGGCGCCAGTTCCATGCTGCCGTAGAGCTTAATCAGGTCCACATGCACGCCCTTGGCGGCAAAGAACTCGCGCGCAATCGCCACATACTTGGTGGCCACCTTGAGCCGTCCACCGGGCCGAACCGCGGCCTGGTAGTCGAAGCCCTCGCGCACCGCCACACTGATGCGGCACTTGGCGATCTGCAGATCCAGCGGCTGGTACAGGCCCTTGTTGCCGTGCTCCAGCAGAGTGTCCTTGCCAGTGATGCCCAGGTCCGCGCCGCCGTATTGCACATAGGTTGGCACATCGGTGGCGCGCACCACCAGCACCCGCACGTCAGCACGGCTAGTGGTCAGGATCAGCTTGCGCGAGGTATCCGGATCATCCAGCACCGCGATGCCGGCGCGCTGGAGCAGCGGCAGGGCGTCTTCGAAGATGCGTCCCTTGGACAGTGCCAGTGTGATCATTTCACCCGCTCGATATCGGCGCCGATCGCGCGCAGCTTGGTTTCCATCTGGTCATAGCCGCGGTCCAGGTGGTAGATGCGGTCCACCACGGTCTCGCCCTGTGCCACCAGGCCGGCAATCACCAGGCTGGCCGAAGCACGCAGGTCGGTTGCCATGACGGTGGCGCCGGAGAGCCGAGCCACGCCCTCCACCACCGCCACCTTGCCGTCGATCTGGATATGGGCCCCCAGGCGCACCAGTTCGTTGACGTGCATGAAGCGGTTCTCGAAGATGGTCTCCGTCACCTTGGCAGTTCCGCGGGATATGCAGTTCAGCGCCATGAACTGGGCCTGCATGTCAGTGGGGAAGCCAGGATATTCGGTGGTGCGGAAACTGATGCCCTTGAGCCGGCCCTGGGCCTGCAACCGGATTCCGTCCGGCAGCGCCGTAACACTGGCACCGGCCTCGCGCAGCTTGTCGATGACCGCATCCAGGTGGTCGGCCCGGCCATGCTGCAGCATGACGTCGCCGCCGGTGGCCGCCACCGCGCACAGGAAGGTTCCAGCCTCGATCCGGTCGGCCACCACGGCATGGGTACAACCATGCAGGCGCTCCACCCCCTCGATCCGGATGCGGCTGCCACCGTGGCCTTCGATCCGGGCTCCCATCTTGATCAGCATCTCCGCCAGGTCGGCGATCTCCGGCTCCTGCGCCGCGTTCTCCAGCACCGTCTCGCCTTCGGCCAGCGTGGCGGCCATGAGGAAGTTCTCGGTACCGGTGACGGTCACCATGTCGGTGGCAATGCGCGCACCCTTGAGCCGGCGCCAACCCTTGGGCAGCCTGGCCAGCATGTAGCCATGCTCGACCACAATCTCGGCGCCCATGGCCGTCAAGCCCTTGATATGCTGGTCCACCGGGCGCGACCCAATGGCGCAACCGCCTGGCAGGGATACCGTGGCCTCGCCGAAGCGGGCCAGCAGCGGCCCCAGCGCCAGCACCGAGGCGCGCATGGTCTTGACCAGTTCGTACGGGGCCTCGGGCGAACTCAGCGCGCTGGTATCCACCCGCACCGACCCGTCTTCGTGCCGCTGCACGTCCACACCCATATTGCGGATCAGTCGCACCATGGTGGAGACATCCTGGAGCGAAGGCACGTTGGTCAGCGTGACAGGGTCAGCGGTCAGCAGGGCGGCGCACAGCTCGGGCAAGGCCGCATTCTTGGCCCCCGAAATGCGCACGCTGCCATGCAGGGTGCGGCCACCTCGAATCAACAGTTTGTCCATAAATAGTCTGATATTGGGCCGGCGTTCAGACGGCTGATGCGTCGGACCCGCCGGCCCACTCGGAAGGTGTCAGCGTCTTCATCGAAAGCGCATGCACTTCATCGGTATGCATTTTCGCACCCAGCGTGGCATACACCATCTGGTGCCGCGCAATCCGGCGCTTGCCTTCAAAGGCTGCACTGACAACAGTCGCATACCAATGGCGTCCGTCACCGGTGAGCTCACAGTGCTCACAGGGCAGGCCGGCGACGATGATGGATTGGAGTTGGTCTGCAGTCATGTCATTCCCTCAGCCGCGAATCTTGTAACCGATGCGCAGCAAGTGCACAGCCACCAGGCTAACCAGCGCCAGGGCGGCGCTGACGATGCCCAGGCTCCACCAGGGCGAGACGTCGCTGACTCCGAAAAATCCGTGGCGAAAGCCGTCGATCATGTAGAAGAAGGGATTGAGGTGGCTGACTCCCTGCCAGAACTCCGGCAGGGAGTGGATCGAATAGAACACGCCACTGAGAAAGGTCATCGGCATGATCACGAAGTTCTGGAACGCCGCCAGCTGGTCGAACTTTTCCGCCCACAGGCCCGCAATCAGCCCCAGTGTGCCCAGCAGCGCCGCGCCCAGTATGGCGAACACGGCGATCCACCAGGGCGCGACAAAACTCAGATCGGCGAACCAGGCCGTGACCAGAAACACGCCACTGCCCACCACCAGACCACGCGCGATCGACGAGCCGACATAGGCCACGAACCAGCTCCAGTGCGACAGTGGCGTCAGCATCAGGAACACCAGGTTGCCCATGATCTTGCTCTGGATCAGGGATGAAGAGCTGTTGGCAAAAGCGTTTTGCAGGATGCTCATCATCACCAGTCCGGGCACCAGGAAAGCGGTGTAGCTGATGGTGTCGTAGACCTTGACCCGACCCTCCAGCACATGGCCGAAGATCAACAGATACAGGATGGCCGTGAGCACCGGCGCTGCCACGGTCTGGAAGCCCACCTTCCAGAAGCGCAACACCTCTTTGTAGAACAGCGTCTGCCAGCCCGTCATGCCAGCGCCTTTGGCGCAGCCGCGGCGTCGCTGTTCATCACTTCCAGAAACACGTCTTCCAGATCGGCCTTGCGGATCTCGACATCGTGCGCCACCAACCCGGCCTGGCGCACGGCCCCGAGGTACTGCTCGATCTCCAGCGCGTCATGGGCCGGGAACTGCACGATACGGCCGGTCACGCGGGCCTGTGCCGCGAGCTCGGCGGGCAGGGCGCTGTCAAGCTTGAAGCGCAAGACATTGCTGGATGCCGACTTCAGCAATTCGGAGGTTGCTGCCAGCGCCACGATGCGCCCGGCCTTGAGCATGGCAATGCGTCCGCACAGGGCTTCGGCCTCTTCCAGGTAGTGGGTGGTCAGCAGCACCGTATGGCCTTCGCGGTTCAAGCGGGCGATGAACTGCCACAGGGTCTGGCGCAACTCCACATCGACACCGGCTGTGGGCTCATCCAGCACGATCACCGGTGGCCGGTGCACCAGGGCCTGCGCCACCAGCACCCGCCGCTTCATGCCCCCGGAGAGCTGGCGCATGTTGGCGCTGGCCTTGTCGGCCAGGCCCAGGCTCTCCAGCAGTTCGTCGATCCAGGCATCGTTGTTCTTCACGCCAAAGTAGCCAGACTGGATCCGCAGCGCTTCGCGCACATTGAAGAACGGATCAAACACCAGTTCCTGCGGCACCACACCCAACTTGCGCCGCGCCTGGGCATAGTCCTTCTGCACATCGCTACCCAGTACCTGCACCCGGCCAGACGTGGCCCGCACCAGCCCGGCCAGGATGCTGATCATGGTGGTCTTGCCAGCGCCATTGGGACCCAGCAAGCCGAAGAATTCGCCTTGTTCAATATCCAGACTGACACCGTCGAGTGCCTGGAGCGTGGAGCCGCGCGGGGAAGGGTAGGACTTGGAAACGGATTGAAACGATATCGCGGGCATGGGAGCCTGCCATTTTAGGTGCAGCCGCGCCGCTCGGACGGCACCGCTACCTCGCTCAGGCCTGCGGCAGGAGCTCGTCAATGCCGTAGAGCTGCGCCAAGCCCGACAACCGCGGCGGCATGGAGCGCAATGCAAAGCTGCGCCCCGCATTGAGACAGTCGCGCCGCAGCTGCAGCAGTACGGCCAGGGCCGAGGAATCGAAACCCTCCAAGGCGGCTGCATCCACCACCACGGCAGTTTCGGCCTGCGCCGCCAGCGCAGCGCGCAACTCCTGCAGGCAGCCCGTTGCCTGGACTTGGGTCAGTTCCCGCGGCAATACCAGCATGCTCAGTTCTTCTTGGCGTTGGCCTTGTTGCGATCACTCAGGGTGGTGATCAGACCATCAATGCCCTTGGCATTGATCTCCTGGGCAAACTGGCTGCGGTAGGTCTCCACCAGCCACACGCCCATGACATTGAGGTTGTAGATCTTCCAGCCGGCGCCCTCACCGGGGGTCTTTTCCAACCGGTAGTCCAGCTGCACCGGATCACCATGGCCGCGGATTTCGGTGCGAACCACCACCTCCTTGTCATCCGGAGCGCCGCGCATGGGCTTGAGCCCGATGCTCTGATCGCTGACCTGCGACAAGGCGCCGGCATAGGTGCGGACCAGCAGGGTCTTGAACTCGTCCTGCAGGCGTTTCTGTTGCTCGGGCGTGGCCTGGCGCCACGCCGGGCCGACCGCCGAAGAGGTCATGCGGGTGAAGTTCATGTTCGGCATGACCTTGCTGTCCACCAGCGCCACGACCTTTGTCACATCACCGGACTGGATCGACTTGTCGGCCTTGATGCTTTCCAGCACATCGGAAGACAGGCGCTTGATCAGGGCATCAGCAGCTTCGTCGGCAGCACGGGCCGGCGCCGTGACCATCAGGCCGGCAGCGCACAACAGCGTCAACAAAGCATGCAAGAGAGAGCGAGAAAACATGGTTGAACTCCAGGGGCATCAGGGCCCGGCAAGGGCAGAGGGCAGTTTAGCGCGAAGGGTTCGCCGCCGCGTTACGCGCGGTAACAGCCACCGCGGCGCAAGGGTACTGGGACAAGGCTACTTCTCCGGGACCTTCGGATCGGCATCCTCATCCGGTGGCTCACCGTCATAGATGGCGCTGCGGCGCGCGGCCAGGAAGGCATCACGGGCGAAGGTGTACTTGTCGAGCGCGGCTTCGTCCAGCACATTGCCGATACGCAGCAGGTTGGCCCGTGTCTCGACGGCACGCAGAGCCACCAACGAGTTGCGCACCGGCACGTGCCGGATGTTTCGCACCACATCGGCCCGTGTCTCCACGCCAAACGCCAGGCTGTCGCGCAACGTGGACGGCCCGTACAGCGGCAATACCAGATAGGGCCCGGTGGGCACACCCCAACGCCCGAGTGTCTGGCCGAAATCCTCTGTGTGGCGATCAATGTGCAGATCGCTGGCGACATCCAGCACACCTGCCAGGCCGAAAAAGGTGTTGATCGATACCCGCAGCAAGTTATCGCCGGATTCCTGAAACTTGAGCTGCAGGGTGGTGTTGATCAACGACCACACGTCCGAAACATTGCCGAAGAAATTGCTGACGCCTGTGCGCACCACAGACGGAGTCACATTCTGGTAGGCGATCGCCGCCGGCTTGAGCAGCGCAGCGTCGATTTTTTCATTGACGACGGTGGTCCCGCGGTTGAGCTTTTCCCAGGGATCGCGCGGATTCACGTCCGGTCCGCTGGCGCAGCCAGGCAGCAATACTGCCAACGCAAGAGCTGCATGCACGCCAAAGCGCGCAACCAGCCTTTGGATCAAACCACTGGAACTCATTTCTTGTCCTTGTCGGCCCCGGCTGGTGCACCTTCGGCGGCCTTGCTGTACAGGAACTGGCTGATCAGGTTCTCCAGCACCACGGCCGATTGCGTGCTCGACACGCTGTCGCCGGCAACCAGGTTCTTGTCGGCGGACCCGGCTTCGATGCCAACGTACTGCTCGCCGAGCAGGCCGCTGGTCAGGATCTTGAGCGAGCTGTCTTTGGGAAACTTGTAACGGCTATCCATACCCACAGTCACGCGGGCCTGAAACGTCTTGTCATCAAAATCAATCGTCTCGATACGGCCCACGACCACACCGGAGCTCTTCACGGCCGCCTTGGGTTTGAGACCACCAATGTTGTCAAACTTGGCCGAGACGGTGTAAGTCCCGGCGGAACCCGACAAGCTGCCCAGATTGGCAGCCTTGAGCGCCAAGAATACCAAGCCCAGGAAACCCAGCAGCACAAAGGCCCCCACCAGAATTTCAACGTTTCGCTTTTGCATACCAATACCCGATCAACAGTTGCCTCGTTTGCTCACGCGGTCGTGAACATCAAGGCAGTCAAAATGAAATCCATAAAAAGGATGCCCAGCGACGAGAACACCACGGTTCGCGTCGTGGCATAGGCCACACCTTCGGGCGTCGCCTCTGATTCATACCCCTGGTACAGGGCAACAAAAGTGCAGATCAAACCGAACACAAAGCTCTTGACCACGCCATTGCCCACGTCGCGGATGACGTCCACCCTGCTTTGCATGATGGACCAGAAGTTGCCTGCATCAATGCCGATCAGCAACACTGCCACCACATAGGCCCCAATGATGCCTACGGCAGAAAAGAGGATGGCCAGAATGGGCATGGCCACCAAGCCGCCGGCAAAACGGGGAGCAAGAATCCGCTGGGTCGGATCGACCGCCATCATGTCCATGGCGGCAATCTGCTCTCCCGCTTTCATGAGACCGATCTCCGCAGTCAGCGATGTACCCGCACGCCCGGCAAACAGCAAGCCGGCAACGACCGGCCCGAGTTCCCGTACCAATGACAGATTGACGATCAAGCCAAGGGACTCGGCTGCGCCATAGATCACCAGGGCGTAGTACATCTGCAGCGCCAGCACAAAACCCACCGCAAGGCCGGATGCCATGATTATGACGAGCGAGCGGTTGCCTACCGCGTGAATCTGCGCAGCGATCAGGTAAGGGCGGCGCAACGCCGGTCCCAGCGCCCGCACCAGGCTGACAAGAAATAGTGAGGCGTGCCCCATCGAGGCCAGCAACTCAATCGTGAAGCGGCCCAGACGCGCCACTGGATTGAAGATCAAGTCCATCAGGCAGCCACTCCGAACTCTTCAGTCACACTCTTGGCAGGGTAGTGGAAATTGATGGGGCCGTCAGGTTCACCGTGCACGAATTGCCGCACCTCCGGGTCGGTGGACTCCATCAATTCCATGGGCGTGCCCTGGGCCACTATACGTCCCTGCGAGGCAAACAGCACCACCCAGTCGCTGATCGCCATGCATTGCGGTACGTCGTGCGACACAATCAACGACGTGGCGCCCGTGATGTCGTTCAGGGTACGAATCAGGCGAGCTGCCACGCCCAGCGACACCAGATCCAGCCCGGCGAATGGCTCATCGTACATGATGAGTTCCGGATCCAGGACGATGGCGCGGGCCAGCGCCACGCGCCGCGCCATGCCGCCCGAAACCTCTGAAATGCGCAGTTGCGCGGCACCGCGCAATCCCACCGCATTGAGTTTCATCAGCACGATGTCACGAATCAGTTCTTCGGACAGCTTTGTTTGTTCGCGCAGGGGAAACGCAACATTGTCGAAAACCGATAAATCCGTGAACAAGGCGCCGAACTGGAACAGCATGCCGAGACGGCGCCGAAATTCGTACAGCGTCGCGCGGTTGTCGGTGTTCACGGGTTTA
Organism: Rhodoferax sp.; assembly: GCA_031372035.1. Classification (GTDB taxonomy): domain Bacteria; phylum Pseudomonadota; class Gammaproteobacteria; order Burkholderiales; family Burkholderiaceae_C; genus CAISIP01. The sequence goes on from JANMKM010000296.1 coordinate 23,834, forward strand.
TGGTCAAACCGTACCTGCCCGGCAGTGGGCGCATGCACGCCGCCAATCAAACGCAAGAGCGTGGTCTTCCCGCAGCCGGAACCACCCAGAATAGCCGTCACCTTCCCACGGGGAAAGTTCAGCGTGACGTCTTTCAGAATGGTGCGTCGTGCGTCATAGCCGAACGACACATTGTCGATCTCGATGAGTGCATCTGCGGCGGCAACTGGAAGCGAGTGGGACATAAAAAAAGCGCGCCGGGCGAAAACCCCGGCGCGCCGATCATAAGGGAAAACACCTATCCGTACGTTTCTGAGGCTTGCGTCGGTCCGACGGTCTATCCCAAATCAGCGCGGCAGGTCGCTGTAGCCCATCAGGTATTCGTCGACGGCGCGAGCACCCTGACGACCCTCGCGGATAGCCCACACCACCAGGCTCTGGCCGCGACGGATATCGCCGGCGGCAAACACCTTGGGCACGTTGGTGGCGTAACCGCCGCTGAACTCGGTACTGGCCCGGGCATTGCCCCGGGCGTCCTTGTCGACGCCGAAGGATTCGAGCACGCTCGCCACCGGAGCGACAAAGCCCATCGCCAGCAGCACCAGGTCAGCCTTGAGGGTCTGTTGCGAGCCGGCCACCTCCACCATCTTGCCGTCTTTCCACTCCACCCGCACCGTCTGCAGACCGGCGACCTTGCCCGCGCTCTTGCCGGTGCCCTCAACGAGGGCCTTGGTCGAAATCGCGAATTCGCGCTCGCAACCCTCTTCATGGCTGGAACTGGTGCGCAGCTTGATCGGCCAATAGGGCCAGGTCATGGGCCGGTTTTCCTCCATGGGTGGCTGTGGCAGCAGTTCGAACTGGGTCACACTCACCGCGCCATGGCGGTTGCTGGTACCCACGCAGTCCGAGCCGGTATCCCCACCACCAATGACGATCACATGCTTGCCATCGGCGCGTAGCTGACTCTTGAGCTTGTCACCGGCATTGATGCGGTTTTGCTGTGGCAGGAATTCCATGGCGAAATGGACGCCATCAAGCTGTCTTCCCGGTACCGGCAGATCGCGCGATTCCTCCGCCCCGCCGGTCAACAGCACTGCGTCGAACTCCTGCAGCAGCGCCTGGGCCGAAACCGTCTCCTTGGCCAGGTTCGTCACCTTGGAGCCCTTGGGCCATTCGCCCACCAGCACGCCCGTGCGAAAGCGCACACCCTCCTGCTGCATCTGCTCGACCCGCCGGTCAATATGGATCTTCTCCATCTTGAAATCCGGAATGCCGTAGCGCAGCAGGCCACCAATGCGGTCGTTCTTCTCGAACACGGTCACGTCATGCCCGACCCGGGCCAGTTGCTGAGCCGCCGCCAAGCCGGCCGGGCCGGAACCCACTACCGCCACCTGCTTGCCAGTCTTGTGCTTGGGCGGCTGTGGCAGCACCCAGGACTCGTGCCAGGCACGGTCGATGATGGCGTGCTCAATCGACTTGATACCGACCGGGTCATCGTTCACGTTCAAGGTGCAGGCGGCCTCGCACGGCGCCGGGCAGATGCGCCCGGTGAACTCGGGGAAATTGTTGGTGCTGTGCAGCACATCGATGGCATTGCGCCAGTCGCCTTGGTACACAAGGTCGTTGAAGTCTGGAATGATGTTGTTCACCGGGCAGCCGCTGTTGCAGAACGGCGTGCCGCAGTCCATGCATCGGGCACTTTGCAGCTTGGCCTGCCCGTCGTCCAGTGCCATCACAAATTCGCGGTAGTTGCGCACCCGCTCGGTCACGGGCTTGTAGCCCTCCTCGATGCGCTGGTACTCCATGAAGCCTGTCACCTTGCCCATTGTTCTCGTCCTCGTGCGTGGTTGCTGTGCGTCGGTGCAGCCCTTACTTGGCCGCCACCGCTTCATTTTTGGTAGCGGTCTGTACGTTTTCCATGCGACTTTCAGGCACTTTCTCCAACGATTCCTGGCCTGCCTGGGCAGCCGTGGCGCGGGCCGCGATCTCGCCCAGCGCGCGCCGGTATTCGTTCGGAAACACCTTGACAAACTTGCCTCGGGCCTCGGCCCAGTTGTCCAGCAGGTCGCGGGCGCGGCGGCTACCGGTCCAGCGGTTATGCTCGGCCAGCAACTGCTTGAGCTGGGCCTCGTCGCTCTGGCCGCCGTGCCACACCGCCTTGTCCACCGTCGCCTCCTGCTCGGCCGCCAGCAACACCTTCTCCAGCGTCACCATTGACGTGTTGCAGCGGCGCGCAAACTGGCCATCCTCGTCATACACATAGGCCACACCGCCACTCATGCCGGCGGCGAAATTGCGCCCGGTCTTGCCCAGCACCGCCACCGTGCCACCGGTCATGTACTCACAACCGTGGTCACCGGTGCCTTCCACAACCGCCGTGGCACCGGACAAGCGAACCGCGAAGCGCTCACCGGCCACGCCACTGAAGAAGGCCTCGCCTGCGGTGGCGCCGTACATCACGGTGTTGCCGACGATGGTGTTCTGTGCCGCCGCTCCACGGAAGTCGATGCTCGGGCGCACCACCACGCGCCCACCGGACAGGCCCTTGCCGGTGTAGTCGTTGGCGTCGCCGATCAGGTACAGCGTGATGCCGCGCGCCAGGAATGCGCCAAAGGACTGGCCGCCCGTGCCTTCGAGCTGGATCAGGATGGTGCCGTCCGGCAGACCCTGCGGATGCACCTTGGTCAGGGCGCCCGAGAGCATGGCACCCACCGAACGGTTGACATTGCGCGCCACTTCGATGAAGTGCACCTTCTCGCCGCGATCGATGGCAGCCCGGGACTTCTCGATCAGCGTATTGTCCAGAGCCCGGTGCAGGCCATGGTCCTGGGCTTCCACGTGGTAGCGCGGCACCTCGGCCGGCACGTCGGGCTGGGCAAACAGCCGGCTGAAATCCAGGCCGCTGGCCTTCCAGTGCGTCAGGCCCTTGCGGGTGTCAAGCAGGTCGGCCCGGCCAATCAGCTCGTCAAACCGGGCGATGCCCAGTTGCGCCATGATCTTGCGTACCTCTTCAGCGACGAAGAAGAAATATTTCACCACGTGCTCGGGGCGGCCCTGGAATTTCTTGCGCAGTACCGGGTCCTGCGTGGCCACACCCACCGGGCAGGTATTGAGGTGGCACTTGCGCATCATGATGCAGCCTTCGGCGACCAGCGGCGCGGTGGCGAAACCGAACTCGTCGGCGCCCAGGATCGCGCCGATTACCACATCGCGGCCGGTCTTCATCTGGCCATCGGCCTGGACCCGGATGCGACCCCGCAAACGGTTCAGCACCAGGGTCTGCTGGGTCTCGGCCAGGCCGATCTCCCAGGGGCTGCCCGCATGCTTGATCGACGACCAGGGTGAAGCCCCGGTACCGCCGTCATGGCCGGCAATCACCACGTGGTCGCTCTTGCACTTGGCCACGCCGGCGGCAATGGTGCCGACACCGATCTCGCTCACCAGCTTGACGCTGATGCTGGCATGCGGTGCCACATTCTTCAAGTCATGGATCAGCTGCGCCAGGTCTTCGATCGAATAGATGTCATGGTGCGGCGGTGGCGAGATCAGGCCCACGCCCGGCACGGAATGGCGCAACCGGCCGATGTATTCCGACACCTTGCCACCGGGCAGCTGGCCGCCTTCGCCGGGCTTGGCGCCCTGCGCCATCTTGATCTGGATCTGGTCCGCGCTGTTGAGGTATTCGGCCGTGACACCAAAGCGCCCCGAAGCCACCTGCTTGATGCGCGAGCGCAGCGAGTCGCCGGCCTGCAATGCATAGTCGGCCTCGACCACATCCTTGCCAATGATGTCGCCCATGGTCTGACCCTGGGCTATGGGGATGCCCTTGAGCTCCTGCCGGTAACGGGCCGGGTCCTCACCACCCTCGCCGGTGTTGCTCTTGCCGCCAATGCGGTTCATGGCCACGGCCAGCGTGGCGTGGGCCTCGGTGGAGATCGACCCCAGCGACATGGCCCCGGTGGCAAAGCGCTTCACGATCTCGCTCGCGGGCTCGACCTCGTCCACGGGAATGGCCTTGCTGGGCTCGATCTTGAACTCAAACAGGCCGCGCAACGTCATGTGGCGGCGGTTCTGGTCATTCACCAGCTGCGCATATTCCTTGTACGTGCTCCAGTTGTTCGACCGGGCGCTGTGCTGCAGCTTGGCAATGACGTCAGGCGTCCACATGTGCTCCTCGCCGCGCACCCGCCACGCGTACTCGCCGCCGGCATCGAGCCGGTTCGCCAGCACCGGGTCCTCGCCGAAAGCGGCGCGGTGCATACGGATGGCTTCCTCCGCAATTTCGAACACGCCGATGCCTACGACCCGGCTGGGCGTGCCGGTGAAATACTTGGCCACTGTGGCGCTGGACAGGCCGATAGCCTCGAACAGCTGGGCGCCGCAATAGCTCATGTAGGTCGAGACACCCATCTTCGACATGATCTTGGACAGGCCCTTGCCGACCGCCTTGACATAGTTGTAGACCGCCTTCTCGGGGCTCAACGCACCGGGCAGGTCCTGGTGCAGCGCCAGCAGGGTTTCCAGCGCCAGATACGGATGCACAGCCTCGGCGCCATAGCCGGCCAGCAGTGCAAAGTGGTGCACCTCGCGTGCCGTCGCCGTTTCCACCACCAATCCGGCAGTGGTGCGCAGACCGACGCTCACCAGATGCTGGTGAATGGCGCTGAGCGCCAGCAGGGCGGGAATGGCGACCTGCTGCGGACCAACGCTGCGGTCGCTGATGATCAGGATGTTGTGGCCGCCACGGCTGTCGGCACCACCGCTCTTGATCGCGTCGACGGCTTCGGCACACAGCGAAGCCAGCTTGGCTTCCACGCCCTCATGGCCCCAGGCCAGCGGATACGTGATGTCCAGGGTGTAGCTGCGGAACTTGCCCTGGGTGTACTGCTGGATATCGCGCAGTTTCGCCATGTCATCAAAGCCCAGCACGGGCTGGCTCAGCTCCAGCCGCATCGGCGGGTTCACCTGGTTGATGTCGAGCAGGTTCGGCTTCGGCCCGACAAACGACACCAGAGACATCACGATCGCTTCGCGGATCGAGTCGATCGGCGGGTTCGTCACCTGGGCGAACAGCTGCTTGAAGTAGTTGTACAGCGGCTTGTTCTTGTCCGACAGCACCGCCAGCGGGCTGTCGTTGCCCATGGAGCCAATGCCCTCTTCACCCAGCTGCGCCATCGGGCTCATCAGGAATTTGATGTCCTCCTGGGTGTAGCCGAAGGCCTGCTGCCGATCCAGCAATGGCACGCCGGACGGCTGTGGCCCGGCCGGTAGCGGCTGCCCGGACGCGGCTGCGCCCGGAAGCGGCGCAGTGCGCACATCGTCAAGCTTGATGCGCAGGTTCTCGATCCACTGCTTGTAGGGCTTGCCGTTGGCCAGGCTGGCCTTGAGCTCCTCGTCGTCGATCATGCGGCCCTGCTCCAGATCGATCAGGAACATCTTGCCCGGCTGCAGGCGCCATTTGCGCACGATCTTGTTTTCCGGCACCGGCAGCACGCCGGACTCTGAGCCCATGATCACCAGATCGTCGTCGGTGATGCAGTAGCGTGAAGGGCGCAGGCCGTTGCGGTCGAGCGTTGCGCCGATCTGCCGGCCGTCGGTGAATACGATGGAAGCCGGGCCATCCCAAGGCTCCAGCATGGCGGCGTGGTACTCATAGAAGGCCTTGCGCCGCTCATCCATGGTGGTGTGCTGTTCCCAGGGCTCGGGAATCATCATCATCACAGCCTGGCTGATCGGGTAGCCTGCCATGGTCAGCAGTTCCAGACAGTTGTCAAAGGTGGCGGTGTCCGACTGGCTGGCAAAGCTGATCGGATACAGCTTCTTCAGGTCCGCGCCCAGCACTGGCGAGGACATCACGCCTTCACGTGCCTTCATCCAGTTGTAGTTACCCTTGACCGTGTTGATCTCGCCATTGTGCGCCACGTAGCGGTAAGGGTGCGCCAGCGGCCACTCCGGGAAGGTGTTGGTGGAAAAGCGCTGGTGCACCAGGCCGATGGCCGAGACGCAGCGGGCGTCTTGCAAATCGAGATAGTAGGTGCCCACCTGGTCAGCCAGCAGCAGGCCCTTGTAGACCACGGTACGGCTGGACATGCTGGGGACGTAATACTCCTTGCTGTGCTTGAGCTGCAAACCCTGGATCGCAGCACTGGCGGTCTTGCGGATCACGTAGAGCTTGCGTTCCAGTGCGTCCTGCACGATCACGTCGGCACCGCGGCCGATGAACACCTGGCGCAGGATCGGCTCCTTGGCACGCACGGTGGGCGACATCGGCATCTCGCGGTTCACCGGCACGTCGCGCCAGCCAAGCAACACCTGGCCCTCGGTCTTGATCGCACGCTCGAGTTCCTGCTCGCAAGCCAACCTCGAGGCATGCTCCTTGGGCAGGAAGATCATGCCAACGCCATATTCGCCGGGTGGCGGTAGCTGTACGCCTTGCGCCGCCATTTCCTGGCGGTACAGGTCATCGGGCAGCTGGATCAGAATGCCGGCGCCATCGCCCATGAGCTTGTCAGCGCCAACCGCGCCCCGGTGGTCCAGGTTTTCCAGGATCTTGAGCCCCTGCTCGACGATGGCGTGGCTCTTTTCACCCCGGATATGCGCCACGAAGCCGACGCCGCAGGCGTCATGCTCGTGCTGCCCCGAATACAGGCCGTGTTGTTGCAGATAGTCGATCTCGGCAGCCGTCGTCATGGCGCACTCCTCAATAGGTCACAGGGTCGTCAAGCTTAGTGCACCGCAACAATAATGCCAAGGAAAACAATTGGGGTCAGATTCCAATTAACTGCAAATCAAGGGGTGTGAAATTTATTCGGGGACATATCAAATTCATAGCAAATAACGTCCAAACTACGCCTCATCTACCTGTGGTTAGATGACTTTTGGAGCCGCCAAAGGGCGTCCGGCTGCAGCCTTGCTCAAGCGCCTCGTGGTGCGCTTTTGCAAATCCGCAACAAAGTCGGCATCGCCCAGCGCCCAGCCGTGCAGCATCGAATGGGTTAACACAGTCTGTTCAGTCGGATCAATGCCGGCATGCACCATTTCGGAATACGCCGCCTCGCGGGCAAACGGTGTGTTGCCCAGTTCCCAATAGATCGGATGCGGGCTCAACAGGCGTTCAACCCGCAGACCCGCAAAACGCCCGAAGCTGGACCAGGGGTAGTCCTGGGGCTGCGCCACCAGTCCGGCGCGGACCGGATTGAGATCGATGTACACCATGCAATTGAGCAGATGGCGCTCGCTCTGGATCAGCGCAGACCGGTAACGGCCCTCCCATAAGGTCCCGGAGCGACCCTGCAGTGCGTTGAACTGCCGCACATAACGCCGCCCCAGCGCCTGCATCATCAACGGCAACCCCTGCGCCGTCTCGGGCGTGACCAGCAGGTGGAAGTGATTGCTCATCAGCACGTAGGCATGGATGGCAATGCCGAATTTGCGCGCGTTCTCGTTGATCAGGTCCAGCATAAACTGGTAGTCCGCAGCCGTTGCAAAAATTGCTTGCCGGTTGTTGCCACGTTGCATGACGTGATGCGCGAAGCCAGGCAGACTGAGGCGGGACAGACGGGCCATAGATGCGATGCAATACTGTTTTGCCTTATGATAATTGGAATCTGACCCCAATTAAGGTGCCAACATGATACGGATGTTTTCGGTCCTGATCGCAGCACTGCTGAGCTGTTCGGCAGTGCTGGCGCAGGACAAGGTGGTCTATCACATCGACAACGCGGAAGCCCAGGCGACCAAGGGCTTGCGCAATATCCGCAACCATCTGGATGTGGCGCCGGAAACCAAGATCGTGGTGGTGACGCATGCCGAGGGCGTGGACTTTCTGATGGACGGCGCCAAGGACAAGAAGAACCCGAATATCGACTACCCGTCCCTGGTCAGCGCGCTCAAGGCGCGGGGCGTGACATTCGAAGTCTGCGAAATCACGCTGCGCAACCGCAGCCTGCGCAAGGACCAGTTCACCATGGACGCCGAGTTCACGCCCTCAGGCGTGGTGCGTATCGGCCAACTGCAGTCACGCGAGCACTACGCCTACATCAAGCCCTGATGACGGAAATGTGCTCGGTGCCGCTCTCGGGTAGCCAGACCTCACCCGGACGGCCCAGAATCTGACGGATGGTGCTGCCCGGCCTGGGCATCGCAATGCTGTCAAAGCTCTCACGCTCGGGGTCAAAGCGCAGCATCACGTTGGCGCCCCACTCGCTGACCCAGACCTTGTCCTTGTTGTCCACATAGACGGCATAGCTCTTTGGGTGCTCGCCCGGCGCTCGCCAGGTCTGCCAACTGGCCGGGCCGGTGCCGCGGGCCGGATCATGCACCGACAGGTTGCCGCTGTTCCACTCGCTCACCCAGATCCGGGCACGGCTGTCGGACCATACCCGGCGTGCGCCCTGGTCCCGCGTCGGTGGCTCGACGATGCGCGACTCGCCGCTCTTCAGGTCGATCTGGGCGATGAAGGAGCCTGCCAGCGAACACCACCAGATGTCGCCCCTCGGCGTGGCACAGATGCCATACGGGCCGCGGCCGCGCGGCGCGGCCTGCACCGTCACCTTGCCGCTGGCCAAAGCCAGTTTGCCGACGAAGCCGCTCTGGCCGGTGAACCACAGGTCACCTCCGCCATCGAAGGCACAGGTATTCAGGTTGGCATAGGGTGTTCCCGCCGGCAGCGGAAACACCCGCAGTTCGCGCGAGGGCCAGGCCACGCGCACGATAGCGTTCTGGCCGCCATCGGTGATCCAGGCCGCACCATCCGGGCCGGCTATCACACCATGCGGCGAGGACCCGGCACCCAGTGCCAGCAATGTTGTCTTGCCATGGACCGGATCGAACCATCCCAGGTGGCCGCTACGCTGGGCGGTGAACCACACCCCGCCATCCGGCGCCGGCGCCAGATCGTGGATGCCGGTTGCCCGTGGCGTGTTCAGTGGCCAGGAGTGCAAGGCTGAAGACAATGTCTGGGCCTGGGCCTGTGACAGGCCCGCTGGCGC
>JANMKM010000327.1:0-16516 GCA_031372035.1 Rhodoferax sp.
TCCTGGCCTGGGAGCTGACCGAGAAGCACCCGGTCGTGGACCTGGCGCTGTTTGGCCGGCGCAACTTCTGGTCCGGCACGCTGGCCATTGCGGTGGGCTATGGCCTGTTCTTCGGCAACATCGTGCTGTTGCCGCTGTGGCTGCAACAGTTCATGGGCTATACCGCCACCCAGTCGGGCATGATGCTGGCGCCGGTGGGACTGTTCGCCATCCTGCTCTCGCCGGTGGTGGGCAAGAACATCACCAAGGTGGACCCGCGCAAGCTGGCCAGCTTTGCCTTTGTGGTGTTTGCTGCCGTGCTGCTGATGCGCTCGCACTTCAACACCCTGGCCGACTTCGGCACCATCATGCTGCCCACGGTGGTGCAGGGCGTGGCCATGGCCTTCTTCTTCATCCCGCTGTCCACCATTGCGCTCTCGGGTATCGAGCCCGAACGCATGCCCGGTGCATCCGGCCTGTCGAACTTTGCCCGCATCACGGCCGGCTCCTTCGGCACGTCGATTGCCACCACCATCTGGCAGGACCGCGCCGCCATGCACCACGCCCAGCTGTCCGAAGCCGTGAGCCAGGGCAACCAGACCGCCGAGAGCGTGATCGCCGGTTTCAGCAGTGTTGGCATGACCCACGACCAGGCCCTGGCCCAGATCAACCGGCTGGTGGATCAACAATCGTTCATGCTGGCAGCCAACGACGTGTTCTATGCCTCGGCCATGGTGTTCCTGCTGCTCATCCCCTTTGTCTGGCTGTCACGGCCGCAGCCGATGCTGGGCGCGCCCGGCGCGGAGCCGCCGGGGGCTGGGGCGCATTGAATGTGTGTGCATTTTCACTCATGGAGTGGGCTGCGAGGCTCATGGAATAAGCACGGGGCACTACTGAATTTGTATTGTGTGCTGGCTGTCGATCGCGTGTTGGATTGTTGACGGGTTGCCTTGAGGCAGATCAGGCGACCATGGTGGGCGAAGCCTCGGGCAGGCAGTTGCTGGCGCTTCGGTGCTTGGTCCCTCCACTCCGTTGCGCTCCGCTCCACTGCGTTCCAGGACTTCCCTGCGATGCTTCCCGACCAGGGCAAATCGACAAACTCAGCCGTGAGTACACAGCTTCAAACAGTGTCGATTTGGCGCGCAAGCGCGCCGACCCTGGCCGGGTGCGCTTCTCGGCTGCGCACAGGCGCGCCATCAACTGCCTGCCCGTGGCTTTGACGTTGTGGGACTTGTTGGCGACCGCTCCAACGTCTGGGCTGAGCTGATCGTTTTGGCTCGCGGCCTACTGTGACGCCAGCTTGCCCTTCACGTGGCGCGCGAAGCTTTCCAATATGGCTTGCCAGCCCGTACGCTGCTGCTCTTCAGAATGCGTCGGTTCACTGTCGAAAGTGACCCGCACGGTCACACCTCCCGCCCCGTCCACGAACTCGACGCTTGCTGCGCGTTCGCCAAATGCGTACTCGATGCGTTGATGGTGGACGACTGTTGTGTACTCGCCAGCGAAATCGAAGCCGAAGGAGCCGTCCTTGGCCTCCATGCGCGACGAGAACTTGCCGCCGGGCCGCAGATCTACCGTGGCTGAAGTCGTGTGCCAATCCGGAGACGCCGCATTCCAGAGCTTGATGTCTTCGGGCGTTGTGTAGGCCCGCCAGACCTCATGGATGGGTGCCTGTACGACCGTTGAAACGATGATCTTCATTTGGACTCCTGGCGCCGGAAACGGCGCCTTGTGTGAGGCTAGATGTCGCAAGTGCGCGGACGACAACGGCATACACCGTCGTCAAGAACTTTGCAGCGCCAGCCAATGTTGTCGCGTATCGGTTTTGTGGCAGAACCTACCGACTTGACCGTTATTGTCAAAGTGCCAGATGTGGACTTCATCTTCCTCCACAACGCTCTTGCCCGTTGACTTGACCGTAAACGACACGTCGTTCAGAGCCACTACGACGTTGCCACTTTCAAAAAACGTCTTCGGTTGGAATCTTTGAAATTCAACTGCGGCGAGTGCTTGAAAGAACTTTGGCACCTCCGCACGGCCTTTCCGCGGCTCAAGCCAAGGAATTCCGGCACAGGTCTTGTCGTACTCCCATGCTATGTCGAGCGCCAAGTGTTTGAGGATGGTATCAATATCCCCTCGCCCGAAGGCTTCGTAGATGCTCTGAACTGTCTGAATATTGCTCACTGTAGGACCTCCTGTTCAGTTAACGATGGAATGGGACAAAGGGCGCGACTGCGGCTGACAAACGATGGATGCAGCTCGCAAGACTGCGATATAGCATGGTCCGATTCCGCGTGCAAGAGCCGTGGTGTTAGAAGGATCTAACCATGCCGGGCAGTACAACTGTGAGCCAATTGCTGCTCTCAAAACGGGCCAGGAAGCTCATGGATAAAGCACGGACTGCTACTGATTCTGCAGCGCCTTCTTGGTCGGCCTCGGCTTCAGCTTGGGCGTGCTGTTGAGGGCAACCGCCTGGCGAATCAGCGCCTTCAAGGCGGTCGTGTCAACTGCTACGCCTTCGGGGATGTCGATCGCACGGCGCACCTTGCCGTCCAGACTGGAATTGAACAGCTTTGCCGGGTCCTTCAGCGCTGCACCCTTGGCGAAGGTCAGCTTGATCTTGTCCTTGTAGGACTCGCCGGTGCAGATGATGCCGTTGTTCTCCCACACCGGCGTGCCCATCCACTTCCAGGTTTCGACGACCTCTGGGTCTGCTTCCTGTATGAGCTTGCGCATGCGGCCAAGAGTTTCGCCGCGCCAGCCTCCGAGCGCGGCAATTCTCTCCGTGATGAGCTCCGATGCCGACTGGCTCGGGTTTGCGTCCGACTTCTTCATGCTCTCGTCCTGGAGGTTGCTGGTGCTTTCATGCGCGAAGCAAACGGCCCAAGCCTACCGCCTACGACTTGCCCCAGCCGGGCAGGGCGGCCGCCTGCTGGATCCAGGCTGCTATCTGCGCTTCGTCGAAGCCATTTTCGTGGATGTCGATCCAGCGCGCGTCCTTGGCCGAGCCACCACTTGGGGCAGGCCGCAGCGAAGTGCCCTGGAAGAAGGTGAGCTTCACATAGTTGGTGAAGGTGTGAAAGCTGAGGAACCAGCCCTGGCCGTCGATGCCGTAGAAAGGTGAGTTCCATTTGACCGCCTTGCGCACGCCGGGAACTATGCGCACGACGAGCGTGTCGAGGCGGCGCCCCACATCGCTCTTCCAGCCCGGCATGGCCGCAATGTAAGCCTGCACGGGGGCGTCGCCTTCGGCTTTCGCCATCTGCGGATTGCCGCCCGCGAGCAGGGCGGGCTTCCCTGCCCCCGATGGGTCTTCACTCTTGGTTGTGGTGGATCGCCCGGCCTTGCCGGTCGCCTGCTTGGTCGCGTGCATTTCGCCCATGGTTCACTCCAGCTGACGCAGAGTTTAGGCCACATGCACGCCCGTGAAAACTTTGACTGGCACCCGGCAAAGCCTGCCTTCTCGTGTCATAGCCCGCCCGCGCTGATAGCCCTCGCTATCAGCCGCTGCACGCCCCACTTGTGGAACGGCACAACGAAGAACAGATAGAGTTTGCCGAACGCGTTGTGCGTGGTGCAGACGGTCGAGATCACGGCGCTCACCCTGTCGCCATGGCTCTCCTTCAGCACCGAGAGCCGGAAGTCCAAGTGCTTGTTGTCGCGTCCGGCAACCAGTTCTATTGCGGCCTGCCGGGTCTCATACGTCGCACCCGTAGACGATGAAGCCCAGGTGCTTCGCCACCTTGTCGTACAGCAGCCTGCCAGTGGCATTGCTCTCATGTGTCTGCCAGTACACCCGCGTGGCGCCGGCGTCCTTGGCCTGCGCGTACACGCCCTCGATCAGCGCGCACCCGATACCGCGGCCGCGCAGGGACGGGAGCGTGAACAAATCGCTCAGGTAACAGACGTGCTCGATGCGCGTCATGCTGCGGTGGAACAGATAGTGCGCCAGCCCCACAACCTGGCCGGCGTCTTCGGCCACCAGGGCAAACACCGGCTCGCTCGGGTCGAAGAAGCGTTGCCAGGTGGACTGCGAAACATGCTCTGCCAGTGCGGTCTCGCCATGCCGGCCGTAGAAAGCGTTGTAGCCGTCCCATAGCGGCCGCCAGGCGGCATGGTCATCGGGCGCGATGGGCCGAACCGTCAGCGTGGGCGTCATCATGTGGTCATTCAATGGTGCTTCGACAGGGCACATGGGTCAGCTGTTGATTATGGTGCGTTGGGTATGCCAACCACGGCCAGGGGCTGGCTCACAGGCGCTGCAGTAGACTGGCCAAAACACCACCCACAGGAGACACCGATGCCCGCCAAGACCAACAGCATCCAGCTGCCCAGCATGACACCGGGCTCGCACCGGGAGATCAAATGGCTGCGCTTTGGCAAGGCCCGCGCCCGGCCCAAGGTCTACATGCAGGCTGCCATCCATGCCAACGAAATGCCGGGCAGCATGGCCTTGCACCACCTGATGCCGCAGCTGCTGGCGGCTGAAAGCCGGGGCCTGATCCAGGGCGAGATCATCGTGGTGCCCACGGTCAATCCGATCGGCCAGGCGCAGCTGGTGGGCAACGCGCACCTGGGGCGCTACAACCTGCTGAGCTACGAGAACTTCAACCGCAACTGGCTGGACCTGAGCGAGGCCGTGGGCCAGCGCGTGGGCCGGCAGCTGGGTGCCGATGCGCAGGCCAACGTCAAGCGCATCCGCAAGGCGGCTCTGACGGTGCTGGCGGAGATGAAGCCGGTGAACGAGCTGCAGACGCTGCGGGTCGAGATCATGAAGCTGAGCGTCGATGCCGACTACATGCTGGACCTGCATTGCGACATCCATGCTGCGCTGCATCTGTTCACCTCGGAGTGTGACTGGCCAAACGGCGCCGTGCGCGAGCTGGCGGCCGACCTGGGCTCCAAAGCCAACCTGTACAACGAGGGCTACGCCAAGAGCCTTACGGTCTCGGGCGTGCATGCCGGCCTGTGGGGCCGCCTGCGCGAGCGCTTCACCCAGGCCGCCATACCGCAGGCCTGCATGTCGGTCACGGTGGAGATGCGCAGCCAGTTCGATGTCAGCGACGCGCTGGGCCGCAGCGACGCCGCCAACCTGTACCGCTGGCTGGTGCGCCGCGGCGTCATAAAGGGTGCGGCGCAGCCGCTGCCGCGCCTGCTGTCACCGGCCATGCCGATGAGCGGCATGGATGTGGGCTACAGCCAGGGCACGGGCTTCCTGGTGTTTCATGAGAAGCCGGGCACCAAGGTGAAGAAGGGCCAGGCCATCTGCGATGTGATTGACCCCGCCAACCCGCATGGCGCGGCGGCCCGCACCACCTACAAGAGCCAGACCGACGGCGTGCTGTTTTCCTGCCGGCTTGACGGCTATCTCTCCTGGCCGGGCCAGGTGATGTACCGCATCGCTGGCGCCGAACCGCTACCGCATCGAATCAACGCCTCAGGTCTTGATGATTGAGTGTCTTTCCCAGATCACGGACAGATCAGCTTCACCAGGGGAAAGTAACGGCGGTAGCGGGTGGCGTCGCGGGTCAGCAGGGTCCAGCCTTCGGCCTGGGCCTGCGCGCCGATGAAGAAGTCTGGCAGCACACCGGTCTTGGTGCCCCGGGTCTTGCGGTAGCGCATGAAGGCGCGGCTGGCAAGAAATGCGGTGTCGTTGGATACCGGGCTCACGCTGATGCCCGCCGGCTCCAGGAACGAGTCGAGCTCGGTCGTGCTGTCATAGGCCACGGCAATCTCGGCGTAGATCAGCGGGTTGATCGTCAACCGGTCCTTCGCCTTCGCCGCGCGCAGATGCGCCAGGGACCAGTCGCACCAGATCGGGTCCTGCGTCATGACGTCGATCAGCACATTGCTGTCAACCAGAACCATGCCAGCCTACTTGTTCCAGTCGTCGCCACGGGTGGCCCGCATCACCCTCTCGGTGCGAATGCCGGCCTTGCCACTGCCTTTCATGCGCTCAAAAGGGTCGGCGGCAGAGCGTTGATGCGGCTTCACCGGTGAGATGGCAACGCGGCCGTCTGCCATGGGCTCGAAGGTGATGCGCTCGCCCGGGCCAATGCCCAGAAAGAGCCGGATTTCCTTTGGCACAGTCACCTGGCTCTTGACGGTCAGTGCAGGATTCATGGGTTTCCTTGCATGTGGTGGTATTACCAACCCTAATTGTATTACCTGTCGCACCGAATAACATGACCCCATGTACTTCTCTGTCGGTGCTGTATGACCCCCCTCGCCCTGGCCCTGGTGCTCAGCGCCGCCATCTGCCACGCCGCCTGGAACCTGGTGGCGAAGAAGGCGGGGGGCGGCAACCACTTTGTGTTGCTGGGCTCGCTGCTGGTGTCGGTGGTGTGGCTGCCGGTGGTGGTCTGGGCCGGTGTGCAGGAGGTGGGCCACTGGGGTTGGGCGCCGTGGCTGATGATTGCCGCCAGTGCCGTGCTGCATGTGGTGTATTTCCGCACGCTGCTGCACGGCTATGCGGTGTCGGACCTGAGCGTGGTCTACCCCGTGGCGCGCGGCGGTGGCCCGCTGCTGAGCACGGTGGGCGCGGTGCTGGTGATGGGCGAAGCGGTGTCGGCCATCGGCGTGGCCGGTGCCCTGGCCGTGGTGGGCGGCGTGTTCCTGATTGCCGGCGGACCGGGCCTGTGGCGCGCGGCCCATGACCCGGCGCAACGGCTGCGGGTCCGCGCCGGCCTGCTGTGGGGAGCGCTGACCGGCATCTTCATTGCGGGCTATACGGTCGTCGACGGCTATGCGGTGAAGATCATGCTGATCTCGCCGATCCTGGTGGACTACTTCGGTAACCTGCTGCGCATCCCGGTGATGCTGCCCTTCGTGCTGCGCAACCGCTCCGGCTTCATGGCCTCCTGCCGCGCCCAGTGGCGCGCGGCGCTGGTGGTGGCCATCCTCGGGCCGCTGAGCTATGTGATGGTGCTGTACGCGGTGCGCCTGGCGCCGCTGAGCCATGTGGCGCCGGCACGCGAGGTGTCGATGCTGTTCGCCGCGCTGGCTGGCGGCACGCTGCTGGGCGAGTCCGACCGCTGGATGCGGCTGCTGGGTGCCGGGGCCATTGCCGCCGGCGTGGTGGCGCTGGCGTTGGGCTGAGCGCGTTCAGGCTTCCTGCGGCGCGTAGGTAATGACGTAGAAGGTCACCCCCTGGGGTGAGGTGATGCCGCCGAAGCGGCCGACATTGGGTATGTCCTGCGCCGGGATGCAGACCTTGGCGCCGAGTGTGACGGCCTGGGCCAGGCTGGCGTCAACGTCGGTGACCGTGAAGTAGGTGCCCCAGTGCGGCGGCATCGGGCCCATCTCGGCAGCGATCGGCATCATGCCGGCCACATAGGCTTCGCCCAGCTTGAAGGTGGTGTAGTCGCCCCCCGGCAGCGGCATGGTTTCGGGCACCCAGCCGAACAGGCCGCAGTAGAACGGCGCCGCCTTGGCCACGTCGCTGGTCATGGTCTCGTACCAGCTCGGTGCGCCGTGGTGCGCGCTGTCGGCGTTCATGCCGGCGCTGCTTTTGGGCTCCCACACGTCAAACTGAGCGCCATTGGGGTCGAAGCACACCGCCATGCGGCCCTGGTCCATGACGTCGAAGGCCGGCATGGCCTTGCCGCCCAGAGCCGTGACCCTGGCTGCCGTGGCGTCGGCACTGGCCACCTTGACCATTACTCCGATCAGCGGCGGCGTGCCGGGTGGCGTGTTCGGGCCGGCCAGATCAAACAGGCCGCCCACATCCTGCCCATCCACCTGGATGCGGTAGCCCATGCCATGCAGATCCGTGAAGCCCCAGCCCAGCAGACTGGTGAAGAAGGCGCAGGCTTCCTGCGGCCGGGGCGTGAGCATGTTGATCCAGCAGAAGTCGCCGGTGTCGCGGATACCTGTGGTCATGGTGGGCCTCTGGGTAGGGTGATTTGCGGGGCAGTCATCGTCGCTGCTGGCGGGGATGGCGTCAAGCTTCGAGCGCTCCGGAAATTGGCGGAAATTGGGGTCAGAGCACATTTCGTACTCTTGCTCGTGCTCCGGTAAGGTGACTGTCCCGAATGTGATCCGACCCCGATTTCCTTGCGTGCTCCGGCAGGGTGCAGACCCATTCCGATGTCCCCTACATCCTGAGCGGCGCGGCGTAGCCGGTCATCTCCAGGTAGCCGCGGCCGACATGCTTGCCGTTGCTGTCGAACAGGTTGCTCAGGCCTTCCCAGTAGATGGCGCCGGTGGAGGCGCGGCTGTCGAGTTCCTGGGCGTCGATGACGGCCTTCACGGTATAGAAGTCGGCCGGCGTGCGGATGATCCACTCCACCGGATAGCTGGTCTGGCTCAACGGGCTTTTCCAGAACCGCGTCGGCCGGAACGTGGTCTCGCCCGGGCTGAAACTGTAGACGCTGCCACCGGGTGGGCGGAACGAGCCACCGTCCCACAGCGGCGTCGATGCACTGGCACCGCGGCGGCGCAGCTGAAAGGCGGTGAGGGCGCTGCCGTCAAACAGGTTCATGCCGATCCAGTCCCAGCCTGTGGCCTGCGCGTCCAGCATGTCGTGGCTCCACTCATGGTCCAGCCAGGCCCGGCCACGCTTCAAGGGCAGCGTCTGACCGCGCAGCCTCAGGTTGCCAGCCACGCCGAGTTGCGGCTGGCTGTAGTAGTAGCTGGCCTGGTTGCTCTGCGGCCCCTTGCGCGATACACCGCGGTCTCCCTGCAACAGCAATGGCTGGGTGGGTGTGAATTGCAACTCCAGGCCAAAGTCGGCGCTGAGCACCCTGGCCTCGATCGCCTCGCCCCGCTGCTGCAGCGACCAGTCACGCAACTGCACCGCCATGCCGCTCTCGCTGGCCTGCCCCAGGTCCACTGCCGGCGCGCCGGCACTGCGGGCAATGCGCTGGTCGTGCAGCAGCTTGCCGCCCTGCACGTCGGTCAGCGCGGCATGGGCAAAGACCAGATGCCTGGCGGCAAAGGCGGAGCGCATGTGCTGCGTGGCCTCAATCCGGCTGCGAAAGAACGTGACCTGGAAACCGAATTCGCGCCCTGCGTCACTGCTGGCATAGCCCGTGACGTACCACCATTCGGTGCGGAAGTCCGGGTGGCTGCCATGGTCGCGCGGGAAGCGCAGCGTGCCTGGCTGCAGTTCGGGTGTTGCACCGTGACCCGGCAATGGCAGGCCGGCGGCGAGCATTGCCGCGCCCAGGCAGCGTCGGCGCGATAGCAGCGGTGTCAGATGTGTGCCGGCATGGGTGGCCATGGCCGGATTGTCTCCGGCCATGGCCACCGCTGCGGTTAGACCCGCGAATGCCCCGCCGTATAGCCGTCGCTGTCCAGCGGTACGAAGATCCAGAGCACGATGTACAGCACCAGGCCAGTGCCGCCGGCCAGCAGCAGCAGGGCCAGCAGCAGGCGCCAGATCCACGATTCCAGGCCGGTGAGCTGGCCCAGGCCACCGCAGACGCCGCCGATCCAGCGGTCGCTGGCAGAGCGGCGCAGGCGGTTGATGTCGGCAATGCGGGCCACGCCAGGCTCGCCCAGCAGCCGCGCCTTGGCGCGGGCGAACTCTTCGGCGCTCAGGCTGCCGCGGTCGCGCATTTGTTCCAGTTGGGTCAGGTCGTCGGGCAATGACATGGTGGGCTCCTTCAGGTGGTGGCTGCATCTTGCAGCGGTGACCGAAGGTTAGGGCTGACATCCTGCCGGTGCAAGCCGCATGTGACGAGTGGCATGACATGCATCATGGGCGGTGCAGATGGCGGCTGGTTTACGGGGCCTCCAGCACCAGCAGCTCAATGCCCGAGGGCTGGGCCGCAGCCCGGTAGACGCGCTGGGTGGCGCGCACAAAATCCGTGGGTTTGGCGTCGGCAATGGTCACGAAGCTCTGCGGATTGCGGTCCACCAGCGGGAACCAGCTGGACTGCACCTGCACCATGATGCGGTGGCCGCGGCGGAAGGTGTGGTGCACATCCGGCATGCTGAAGGCGATGGGCTCCACCTGGTTCGGCACCATGGCCTGCGGCTTGCTGAAGCTGTTGCGGTAGCGGGCGCGGAAGGGCTCACCGCGCAGCAGCATCTGGTAGCCGGCCATCACCTTGCCAGGCGGCGGCACGTCCCGGATTTCCGGGTCACGGCGCCGGCGCCCGCCAGGCTCGCCACTGAGCTCGGCCGGGAACACGTCAATCAGCTTGACCACGAAGTCACTGTCGCTGCCGCTGGTGGAGACGAACAGCTTTGGGCTGATGGGGCCGGCGATGGTCAGGTCTTCCTCCAGCACCTCACTCTGGTACACCAGCACGTCGGGCCGGCTTGCGGCAAAGCGCTGGTCGCCCACCATGTATTCCTGTGGCACATCGGTGGCCGTGTATTCGGTGAAGGGTACGGGCTTGGCGGGGTCACTGCTGTACTCGTCAAAGCCCGTGACGGCAGGCTTGACCCAGCCCAGGCCCTGGCCGCCCTGGAAGTACAGCGTGCGAGGCTTGGCTGCGGCTGGCGGCCAGCTGGCGTACTGGCGCCAGACGTTGGTACCGGTCTCGAAGGCCTGCACCACGGGCAGCTTGGCCTCGCCCTTGTCCTTGAGCATCTTCTCGAAGAACGGCAGCTGGATGTTCTTGCGGAAATGCTCGCTGGTCTTGGCGCCGAAGTCGATGTGGCCCAGCTTGGCGCCGTCGTTGCGGCCCCAGCCGCCGTGAACCCAGGGGCCGACCACCAGGCCGTTGAAGATGCCGTGGTTGTTGCGGCCGACCTCGCGGTGCGCGGTGAAGGCGCCCTGCGGGTCCTCGGCGTCAAACCAGCCGCCCACGGTCAGCACGGCTGTCTTGATGCCCTTGAGCTGTGGTGCCAGGTCGCGCGCGCGCCAGTAGTCGTCCAGCACGGCATGCCGGATCTGGTCTTCAAACAGCGAAGCCTTGCCCTGGCCGAGCCGGCCCGCCAGATCGCGCAGGTTGCCGCCGCGCAGGAAGAAGTCGTAGCCATCCTGGGTCTTGAAGTCGAAAGGCACGAACACCTTGGGCGGTGGCGTGGGCCCGTCCTGCTGCTTGAAGAAGCCATAGAAGCCGAAGTTGGCGGCCAGCATGAAGGCGCCGTTGTGGTAGGCGTCATCACCGCCATACAGGTTGATCATCGGCGCCTGCGGTGATGCGGCTTTGATGGCCGGGTGGCTGTCGATAATGCCGGCAATGGCGTAGAAGCCGGGATAGGAGATGCCGTGGATGCCGACCCGGCCGTTGTGGTTGGTTACGTTCTTCAGCAGCCACTCCACGGTG
Organism: Rhodoferax sp.; assembly: GCA_031372035.1. Lineage (GTDB taxonomy): Bacteria > Pseudomonadota > Gammaproteobacteria > Burkholderiales > Burkholderiaceae_C > CAISIP01. The sequence continues at coordinate 11,205 of JANMKM010000327.1, forward strand.
TCGAAGGTGTCGCTGCTCTCGTCCACTTCGGCCGCCGTCTTGGTGGCCTTGTGCGGTGTCATTTCGATGAACGTGCCTTCTGACAGGTTGCGTCCGCGCACGTCCTGCTCGACAAAAATGTAGCCTGCTGCGGTCAGCTCCTGCGAGGGCCCGACCCGGCGCGGATAGGCGTCCACGCCATACGGCGCCACGCTGTAGGGCGTGCGCTGCATCAGGAAGGGGTAGGGCCGGCTCTGGTCCTTGGGCACATAGACAGCCGTGAACAGGCGCTTGCCGTCGCGCATCGGAATGCGGTACTCGTACTTGGTGTAGTGCTCGCGCAGGCTGTATTCCGGCGCCTCCGGCTTGCCCTCCTGGGCCAGTACGGGGGCGGAGGTGAACGCCGGCACAACAAGTGCCAGGCAGCAGAGAAGATGGCGCATGGGAGGCTCTCGCGACAACGGCGCAGCAGGCGCCACAGGAAAAAGGGGGTCAGTGTAAAGGCCTGCAGCGCCAGCCGTCCATGTGCAGTGACAGGGTCCGGTCGCTACCAGTCTTCCTTGACGGCCAGCACCGCGTCCTGGCCGGCGGCGGCACGCCCGGCCAGCCAGGCCGTGGCAGCGCCCACCAGCACCACGGCGCAACACAACAGCAGCAGGCGTGACGTGGGCAGGCTCAGGTCCATGGTCCAGTGGAAGCTCTGCGGATTGACCACGAACACCAGCACCAGGGCCACCGCCAGACCCAGGGCCAGCCCGGCCACGGCGCCGATGGCAGTCCAGGCCGCGCCTTCGCCGGCCACCACGGCCAGGATCTGGCGCCGGGTGAAGCCCAGGTGTGCCAGCAGGCCGAATTCCTTGCGCCTTGCCAGCACCTGGGCGCTGAAGCTGGCAGCCACGCCGAACAGGCCGATGCCGATGGCCACCGCCTGCAGCCAGTAGGTGACGGCAAAACTGCGGTCAAAGATCTTCAGTGAGGCGGCGCGGATGTCGGCGCTGGAGGCAAACTCCATCTGGGCGCCAGCACTATCCGGGCCGGCTTGTTGTACGGCCAGCGCGCGCACCGCCTCGCGCACCTGGGCCACGCTGGCGCCGCTCTGCAGCCACAAGGCCAGGTCGTTGGAGCGGGTGTCGTTGCGCAGGCGCTCGTAGTCGGCCTGGTCGATCGCAATCGAGCCGAACTGGCGGCCATAGTCGCGCCACACGCCTGCTACAAAAAAGGAAGCGGTCCGTGCTGTATTTCCGGGCATCGTGGCCGCATTGTCCTCTGAAACCGGGCTGGAGAAGGCACGTTGCAGGGGCTCGAAGTACTGGCCCAGGCGGGCTCCGTGCAGGTCCAGCATGGGTTCGCTGACATAGATCGCAATGGCACCGGGCGGCACCGGCAACAGCTCACCCACCAGCGGCAGTTCATGTTCCGGGTCCCGTAGCGGCCGCGCCAGCAGCGTGACCGTGGGTTTGGCCGGGTCCAGCAGCAGGGCGCGGCTGCGTTGTGCCACAAGTCTGGCCACGCCGGGCAAGGCCGCGACCTGGCGCACAAAGTCGGCGCTGAAGAATGCCGTCTCGGCGGCGCTGGAGTTCATGGCGCTGCGCACATACAGATCCGAAGGCAGCACCACGTCGAGCCAGCGCGTGACCGAATCCCTAAAGCTTGCCACCATCACGGTCAGAGCCACGGCCAGGCTGAGCGCCGCCACCACGCCACTGACCGCCACCACTGCGCTTTCGCGCACCCGTCGTGCCCGCTCCACCGCCAGCAGCGGGAGCACCCTTTGCGCCACCCAGGGCGAGAGCCGGTCCAGCAGCAGCGTGGTGAGCCAGGGCAGGGCCGAAATGCCGCCCAGCAGCAGCAGGCCGATGGCCAAATAAGCACCCAGCGCAATGCCGAATACCGGCGGCGCGAAAGCCAGGGCGGCACCGGCCAGCAACAAGGCTGCGCTGCGCCAGGCACTGGGTCGCCGGCTCTGGCCACCGCCCAGGCCCTTGAGCGCCTGTGCCGGCTCCAGCGACTGCGCCTGGTGCGCCGGCCACCAGCCACCGGCGGCAGCCGCTGCCAGGCCGAGCGCGGCATAGACCGCGGCCGCGGCGCCGCTCCAGTGCAGGCGCGGGGTCTGGGCGCCGAAATAGCCACCGCCCAGGTCGCCACCCAGCAGCTGCAGGCCCAGGCTGGCCAGTGCCGTGCCCAGGGCGATGCCGCAGATGCTGCCCAGCAGGCCCAGTGCCAGCGACTCCAGCAGCACCAGCGCCAGCCGCTCCCGCGCGCCCAGGCCCAGCACCGCCAGCAGCGCGAACTGCTGCAGCCGCTTGGCCACGCTCAGTGACAGCACCGAGAACACCAGAAAGGCGCCGGTGAACAGGGCCACCAGCGCCAGCACCGTGAGGTTGACGCGGTAGGCGCGTGACAGGTTGCCGATGCGGGTGGCGCTGTCGCTGCTCTGTTGCAGCGCCACGTTGGCCGGCCAGAGCGGGCCTGCACGCAGACTGCTGGTGAAGGCCTCACGCTCCACACCCGGCTGCAGCCGCAGGTCGATGCGGGTCAGCTCTCCGCCGCGGCCGAACAGGTCTTGCGCCGCTGCGATATCCATCACCGCCAGCGCCGAACCCGTTGCCGCCACGCCACCAGCGACGCGCAGGGTCTTCTGCCCCAAGCCGCTTTGCAGGCGCAGGGTCTCGCTGCCAAAGGCGCTGCGCGCCACCGGATTCAGGAACACGGCGTCAGGCGCAAAGATGTCCATGCGTGCGCCTTGGTTTGGTTGCGGTATCAAGGCCGGAGCCATGCCGGCGATTGCCAGTGCATCCACGCCCAGCACCCGCAGCGGGATGCGCTCACCCTGCACAGCGATGCCATAGCTGCTGATCTCCAGTACCGGGCTGGCGCTCAGCACCCGCGGGTCTCGTGCCAGCTGGCCATACAGGCCTTCGGCAAAGCCGCCCTGCACCGCCCGGATCTCGACATCCGGTTCGGCACTGACCGAGCGCACCGCCTGTGAAAACTCGTCCAACGCCGAGGCATTGATCAGGTGCACCGCAAACGCCAGCGCCACCCCCAGCATCACCGCCAGCACCGCCGCCGCACTGCGCCAGGGGTGGTGCAGCAGCTCCTGCCAGGAAAAGGTCAGCAGCAGGCGCAGCACCGGGCTGTTGGCGGGTTGGGTGGCTGCACTGTCCATGGCTTGGGCAAGCATAGCGGGGTTGAGGTTCGTGCGGTATTTGCCGGCTGGTTGCGCAGAAGGCCAGGCGGAAGCTAGGCAGCCGCACGATTACGATGGAGCCCTACGGTATCCCGCCAGCAAACCAATCCACCGCATGCTTACCCTCCCAACTTATGCCGATGTCCAAGCCGCGGCCCAGCGCTTGCATGGCCACGCCCACCGCACGCCGGTGCTCACCTCCCGTACTGCCGATGCTCAGTGCGGCGCCACGGTGTTCTTCAAGTGCGAGAACTTTCAGCGCATGGGCGCGTTCAAGTTCCGTGGCGCCTTCAATGCGTTGTCGCGCTTTGATCTGCAGCAGCGCAAGGCCGGTGTGCTGGCCTTTTCCTCGGGCAACCATGCCCAGGCGGTGGCGCTGTCGGCGCAGCTGCTGGGACTGCCGGCGGTGATCATGATGCCGCAGGACGCGCCACAGGCCAAGATCGAGGCCACGCGTGGCTACGGCGCCGAGGTCATCACCTTTGACCGCTACACCCAGGACCGCGAGGCCTTGTCGAAGGAACTGGCGACTTCCCGCGGCATGACACTGATACCGCCCTATGACCATCCGGACGTGATAGCCGGCCAGGGCACGGCGGCGCTGGAGCTGTTCGAGCATGCTGGTGCACTGGACTACCTGTTCGTCTGCATGGGCGGTGGCGGCCTGACCAGCGGCTCGGCCTTGGCGGCACGGGCATTGGCACCGCTGTGCAAGGTGATCGGGGTCGAGCCCGAGGCTGGCAATGACGGCCAGCAGTCATTCCGCAGCGGCTCCATCGTGCACATCGAGACGCCGCGCACGATTGCCGACGGCGCCCAGACCCAGCACCTGGGCAACTACACCTTCGAGATCATCCGCCGTGACGTCGATGACGTGATGACAGTTACCGACGCCCAGCTGGTCGAGGCCATGTGCTTCTTTGGCGAGCGCATGAAGATGGTGGTCGAGCCCACCGGCGGCCTGGGCTACGCCGCGGTGCGCAAGTCCGGCGAGCTGCTGGCGGGCAGGCGCGTGGGCGTGATCATCAGCGGCGGCAATGTGGACATGCGGCGCTACGCCGAACTCTTGTCCGCCTGATCAATCGCGTGGCCTGTCGCTCAGGCCGTCGCTGTACAGATGCAGCACCCGATCGGCGCGTGCTGCCGCAGCGGCGGAATGCGTCACCAGCACCAGCGCGGCGCCATGGGAGCGGGTCTGCTGCACCAGCGCGTCCATCACCCGTTGCGCCGTGGCGCCATCCAGGTTGCCGGTGGGCTCGTCCGCCAGCAGCAGCGCTGGCCGGTGCACCAAGGCCCGGGCGATTGCCACCCGTTGCAGCTGGCCACCGCTGAGCTGCTGCGGCAGGCGCTCGCCCATGCCCCCCAGGCCCACGGCATCGAGCATCGCGGCAACGCGTGCGGGGTCGTTGTGGCCCTGTAGCAGCAAGGGCAGCGCCACGTTCTGCGCCACGTCCAGGTGCGGCAGCACGTGGAAGGCCTGGAACACAAAGCCCACCTGATCCCGGCGCAGCCTTGCCCGCTGGTCCGCACTCTGCAGCCCCAAGTCCACGCCGCCCAGCAGCACCTGGCCGTTGTCCCAGCTGTCCAGCCCGGCCATGCAGTTGAGCAGGGTGGACTTGCCGACGCCCGACTCGCCGACGATGGCCACGAATTCGCCCGCGGCGAGCTGCAGCGAGACATCGGCGAACACCGTGATACTGCCGTAGCGCTTGGACAGCGAGCGGACCTGCAGGATGGCGGTGGGCACCGCCCCGGCGGCGTTCACTGGACTACCCTCCTGACTGTTGAGGTCGCAGGCATGCCTATGTGCAGGGTTGTCCACGGGGCTTGGTTGTGGACAACGCGCCGGGCCTGTCTCAAGCCCTGGGGCGTGTTGTCCACAACTGCGAAGCACCCGGTGGGCAACCCGTGTTCAGCGCTGTGGCTGTTGTGTGCCTTGACTTTGCAGATACGTTGGGTAGATGCTTTTTGCCGACTTCCGTGCCCCCGAGGTGACTGCCCGCGGCGCTGGCCATTCGATGGCTCGTATGAGACCCGCAGCCCTCGGGGTGCCGGAAGACCCAAACGGGCTACAGGATGTAGCGCCAAGGTTCGCAGCCAGGAGCGCCAATCAGTGAGCGACCCGCGTGGGCTTCCGACACGG
>JANMKM010000335.1:0-6212 GCA_031372035.1 Rhodoferax sp.
ATCAGCTCCAGCGGCCCCCATTCGGCCGGCGCCACCTGCGGCGCCTTGGCCCGGCTGGTGCGGCGGCGCACATACACGCCCGAGCCGGTGCGGATCTCGACCCAGCCTTCCACCTCCAGCGAGATCAGGGCCTCGCGCACCGAGGGCCGGCTCACCCCCAACAGCTTGGCGAGGTCGCGCTCGGCCGGCAGGCGCGAGTCCACAGCGTACTCGCCGGCCACGATGGCCGCGCGCAGCTGCTCGGCAATCTGGCGATACAGGCGTTGCGGTTCGACGGTCTGCAGTGGCATGGTGTGGGAGGATCTGGCGGCTGCGGGTTATCCAGAATTGGTCAAGTGGTCAGACCAATATATAGTCGCATGAAGCACTTTGGCACGACATCCGGCAAAACCCTGCACTGCACGCGCACCCGCATGAAACAGCACGTCACGGTGGAGTCCGTCCGCCTGCGCCAGGTCAATCTGCCACCCAAGGTGGTGCGCACCGACGCTATCCAGTCCTTCGTCACACAGGAAACCATTCTGCTGACGCTGCGCTGCAGCGACGGCGTCGAGGGCACCGGCTACGCCTACACCATCGGCACCGGCGGCTCGTCGGTGATGGCGCTGCTGCACGACCACCTGGCGCCGCGGCTGCTGGGGCGCAACCCGCTGCAGGTCGAGGCCATCTGGAAAGACCTGTTCTTCCACACCCACGCCACGGCGGTGGGCGCCATCACCAGCCTGGCGCTGGCCTGTGTGGATACGGCCCTGTGGGACTGGCGCGCCCGCAGCCTGCACCTGCCGCTGTGGCTGCTGCTGGGCGGCGCCCAGCCCAAGCTGCCGGTCTACACCACGGAGGGCGGCTGGCTGCACCTGGGGGTGGACGAACTGGTGCAGCAGACGCTGCAGGCCCAGGCCGATGGTTTTCGGGGCGCCAAGATCAAGGTTGGCCGGCCCCATGTGAGCGAAGACCTGGCGCGCCTGACGGCAGTGCGCGAGGCGGTGGATGCGGGGTTCGAGATCATGACCGACGCCAACCAGGGCTTCAACCGGCCCGAGGTGCTGCGCCGCGCCGCTGCCTTTGCGGAATTGAACCTGGCCTGGCTGGAAGAGCCGCTACCGGCCGAGGATGTGTCCGGGCATCGGCAGCTGCGCGCGCAAACCGCCATTCCCGTGGCGGTGGGCGAGTCGCTGTACCACCTGAGCCAGTTTCGCGAGTACCTGGAGCAGGGTGCCTGCAGCATCGTGCAGCCGGACGTGGCGCGCATTGGCGGCATCACGCCCTGGATCAAGGTGGCGCACCTGGCCGAAGGCTTTGACGTGCCGGTGTGCCCGCACTTCCTGATGGAGCTGCATGTGAGCCTGTGCGCGGCCGTGCCGAACGCGGCCTGGGTGGAGTACATACCGCAGCTCGACGACATCACGACCAGCCGGATCCGCGTGGAGGGCGGCTACGCCTACCCTCCGGACACGCTCGGGCTGGGCATTGAATGGGACTGGTCGGCCATTGGCCAACGGCAGCTGGCGGATCTGCGTTTGGGCAAACACAAGGACGGAACATGAGACTTTCAGGAAAGACTGCGCTGGTCACGGCCGCGGGCCAGGGCATTGGCCGGGCCACGGCGCTGGCCTTTGCTGCCGAGGGGGCACAGGTGCTGGCCACCGATGTGCGGCCGGAACTGCTGCAGAGCTACGCCGGCGTGGCCAATGTGCGCACCGCGGTGCTGGACGTGCTGGACAAGGGGGCGATTGCGACGGTCGCCGCCGGCCTGGAACGCATCGACGTGCTGTTCAACTGCGCCGGCTTCGTGCACAACGGCAGCATCCTGCAGGCCACCGACGCCGACTGGGACTTTGCCTTCAACCTGAATGTGCGCTCGCAGTTCTGGATGATCCAGGCGGTGCTGCCGCTGATGCTGGCACAGGGGGCGGGCAGCATCATCAACATGGCCAGTGTCTGCGGCAGCCTGAAGGGGCTGCCGAACCGCTTCATATACGGCGCCAGCAAGGCGGCGGTGGTGGGGCTGACCAAATCCGTGGCGGCCGACTACGTGGCCCAGGGAATACGCTGCAACGCCATCGCGCCTGGCACGGTGGACACACCCTCGCTGGGCGACCGCATCAACAGCTATGCCGACCCGGTGGAAGCGCGCAAGAATTTCATTGCGCGCCAGCCCATGGGCCGGCTGGCGCAAGCGCACGAGATCGCACCGATCCTGGTGTACCTGGCCAGCGACGAGTCGGTGTTTGCCACCGGCCAGCTATTCTCTGTGGATGGAGGCATGACGATATGAACCAGTTGGACTTGAACGGCCGCCGCGCCGTGATCACCGGTGGCGCCTCCGGCCTGGGCTTCGCGATCTCGCAGCGGCTGCTGGCCTCTGGCGCGCAGCTGGTCTGGTGGGACGTGAACGCCGACACCCTGGCACGCGGCGCCCAGGCGCTGGGCGCGCCGGTGCAAAGCGTGGTGGTGGACGTGACCCAGCACGCCAGCGTGGTGGCTGCTGTTCAGCAGACCCTGGCTGGCGGGGCCGTGGACGTGCTGGTGAACTCCGCCGGCATCACCGGTCCGAACATGAAGCTGTGGGATTACCCGCCGGAGCAATGGCGCCAGGTGCTGGACGTAAACCTGAACGGCCTGTTCTACGGCTGCCGCGAGCTGGTGCCGCACATGCGCAGCCGCAACTACGGCCGCATCGTCAACATCGCCTCGGTCGCCGGCAAGGACGGCAACCCCAACGCCAGCGCCTACAGCGCCAGCAAGGCGGCGGTGATCGCGCTGACCAAATCCCTGGGCAAGGAATTGGCCGACACCGGCATCCGCGTCAACTGCGTCACGCCCGCCGCCGTGAAGACGGCGATGTTCGACCAGATGACACCCGAGCACATCGCCTTTATGCTGTCGAAGATTCCGATGGGGCGCTTTGGCGAACCGCAGGAAATTGCTGCTATGGTGGCGTGGCTTTGCAGCGAAGAATGTTCGTTCTCCACCGGGGCGGTGTTTGACCTGTCTGGTGGTAGGTCTACATACTGATCTTCTGATGCATTGCGGGACAGACCGCAGCTACGCGCAGCGAGCAAGCTCTGTCCTCAACTGAACAAGAATCCCCAACTGATTCATTGAAAGGAAACTTATGAAACTGGTTCGTTACGGCAACCCCGGCAAGGAAAAGCCCGGCCTCATCGACGCCGACGGCAAGCTGCGCGATCTGAGCGCGGCGGTCAAGGACATTGGCCCGGATCAACTCGGCGACGCCGCGCTGGCCAAGCTGCGCAAGCTCAATGCCGCCAAGCTGCCGCTGGTCAAGGGCACGCCGCGCATGGGCTCGCCCGTGGCCGGCGTCGGCAAGTTCGTCGCCATCGGCCTGAACTATGCCGACCACGCGGCCGAGGCCGGCCTGCCGATACCGAAGGAGCCGATCGTTTTCATGAAGGCCACCAGCTGCATCCAGGGCCCGAATGACCCGGTGATGCTGCCCAAGGGCTCGGTCAAGACCGACTGGGAGGTGGAGCTCGGTGTGGTGATCGGCACCCGCGCGCGATATGTCTCGCAAAAGGACGCCCTGAATTTCGTCGCCGGGTACTGCACCATCAACGACGTGAGCGAGCGCGAGTACCAGATCGAGCGCGGCGGCACCTGGGACAAGGGCAAGGGTTGCGACACCTTCGGCCCCATCGGCCCCTGGCTGGTGACGCGCGACGAGGTGCCGAACCCGCAGAAGCTCGACATGTGGCTGGAGCTCAACGGCAAGCGCTGCCAGAACGGCAGCACCAAGACCATGATCTTCGGCGTGGCCAAGATCTTCAGCTACGTCATCCAGTTCATGACCCTGATGCCCGGCGACGTGATCACCACCGGCACCCCCCCAGGCGTAGGCATGGGCATGAAGCCGCCGGTGTTCCTGAAGAAGGGCGACGTTGTCACGCTAGGCATCCAGGGCCTGGGTGAACAGCGCCAACTGGTGGTGCCGTTCAAGCTGTAGTTGCAGGATCGGTCCCCCCTGGGTCACTTTGTGAGACCCGGGCGTTTCGCAAGCCTGTTGTCGGAATCGAAACTCAGGGCACCGTTCGGGCTGAGCTTGTCGAAGCCTGCAAGCCCTTTCCCTCTTCGTCGGGCTCCGGCGTTGGCGAGCCGAGGACGCCGGGGTGGGTAGCTCCGCAAATGTCCCCCGCCTACGGCCTGCGGCCTTCGGCTCCTCCTTTATTTTGCTGCGCCACCCACCCCGGCATCCTCGGTAGCGGATGTGGTTGGCGTGCGTGGGTCGAATGCGAATGCAGATAGCTCTCGCGATCTCATGGGCCGTGCATCGATCGCTTCCGCGGAAGCAAGTTGCTCGGTTCTCGCCCTATCCGCTCAACGCCAAGGTAACCGGCGACTTGCGAAAGGAGGGAGCGAAGCGACCGGACGCCGCAAGGCGTCCGTGTTGACGAAATGTCATACCGCAGCTTCACTTGCGCCTCCTTCCGCCCCCGCTCCGCCGGCTCATTTGCCGCGCACGCGGCGCTGCATCGTGAACTCATAGTCCAGGCTACTCCCGCTTCTGTTGCTCGAAGAACTCACGCATGTAGGCCAGCCGCTGTTGCGCGGCCTCTTCTTCGGCCTCACGTTGAGCGCGCGACCTAAAGAGATCGCCGAAATTGTCTCTACTCCATCCATATATCCCGGCGACGGCGCTCGGCAGAGCGACTGCAAGTCCTGGCAGCGCCCACACGGAAGCAAAGGTCCAATGCAAGCCCCACTCCTGCGATGCAAAGTAGAAAGCTCCCAGTGTGAAGGGAAACATGATGCGCATAAAAAGGGCGGCAAAAATCGCGCCACTCAACCAACCGGCACCGCCCCACAGGTAGATTCCCTTGCCGCCGGTGTAGATGTAGAAAGCGCAGTAGGCGAGCAACGCTATAACCGCTGCGCCACCGAACACGAGCTTAGCCATAACGTCCCCCAAGCGAAGGTCTGAAGTACACCTATCATGCCGTCGCGCGTCAATTTCTGCAACGCGCGAGGACGGGAGAGGGATGGAAGGGCAGCCTTCTCCACGAATCTACAGCGCCTTACCCGCATACGCGGCTTCAACTTCAGCGTGTGCCGCCACTGCAGCCTGCAGGATGCGCAGACCTAAGCGGAGAAGTTCCTCGCTTCTTTGCGGCTCGAACCAGTGGCCGTTGAACTTGCCTCCATGGAACAAGTTGTTCCGGACTCGCACCACCAAGCGCAAGATGAGCTCCGTGCGGCTTTTGTGGTCCGGAAGCGTACACGACCAATCGAGTCTGCCGGCGTTAAGCACCTGCTTCTTTGGCGGGTGAGCGAGGTAGTAATCAATGGCTTCCACAAGTTCCTTCGACTGAGGCACATTGAACGCTTGCTGTACTTGCGCTGCGAAAGCACCCCAATCCGCTGTTGGGTCTTTGCGATTCGGCTCACGCAAACCTACGGCCTTCAGACAGTACTCGCACCTCGCAAACTCGCGGAAGAATTCGAATGCGAACAGATCGAGCTGATTGGACGTCGCCACAGCGGTCTAACGCGATGTCCGGAGCAAAGCCGATCCATTGCTCTGGCGCCTGTGGACTAGTCTTGGCATCGGATGGAAGGCAAGTTGTTGTCGCCGTGGCTTTTTGTGTGCTTTGTACATTTTCGTACAGGCACAAGACTTCGGAAATGCCGCACATGGTTTGCGTCGAGTGAAGACGCAAATTCCCTCGAATGGGTGAGACCAAATCCCAACACCTACGAGCGATTGCTTGACCGTGACCTGGCCCACCGCCTTCGGACCAGAAACGGAAGTGCCTGATGACATCAGCGGCTCGGTAAGGGCGGAGGACAAGCGGGCGATGGCGTAAAGTGCAGTTGTTAGCCTCAACATGTCGAGCAAGTGACGAAAAGTCGACATGATTGGCATTTGAGCGCTTGATCGACTTGAAAATCAGGATTTCAGACAGTTTTCGCTCGAAAAAGTGGCCAAAAGGCGCATGGATAAAGCACGAGCAGCTACTTATTTTGTAGTAAATGGGTGAGTGGCGTGTGCGTCGATCGCCCGCCAAGGTTGCCGGATCGGGACGGCGGGGCGCTCGGCGCAGCGGCATAAAGGAGGAGGAGGAGGCCTCAAGCCGACGACGGGGGACAGCCGCGGAGCTGAGTGCGCCGTTGGCCTGATCCCGCTGCAGCCACGGGGCCGAGTGTGCCGACGGCCTGATCTCACAGAAGTGCCTGATATCGCAGAGGTGCCCGAT
>JANMKM010000342.1:0-4274 GCA_031372035.1 Rhodoferax sp.
CCTTTTGCTGCACATAGTCCTGCGGTGTCATGGCGTGGCAAATTGTCCGGACAGCGCGCGCCACAGCAGCAGCGGCGCGTCCCCGCGGCCCAGCCGCGGCCGGCTGCGCCAGGTGGCATAGTCAATCGCCCGCATTTTCTCCAGCACCCGCAGACCGCCCAGAACCACCAGCCGCAACTCCCAGCCGGACCGGCCCGGAATGCGCCGCGCCAGCGGCGCGCCGCGCAACATCAGCTCTCGGGCATTTAGCGCATAACTGGCGACCATCCTCTGCGCCGCGCGCACATTGCTGCCTTCGCGCAATGCGGCCTCGGTCAGTCCATGCTGCTGCATCGCCTGCACGCTCGGATACCAGCGCCGGTGGGCGATGTCGCGACCGAGGTCCTGCCAGAAATTGATCAACTGCAATGCCGTACAAACAGCATCACTCTGTTCGAGTGCCACGCTGTCATCGATACGGTACAAATGCAGCAGCAGGCGCCCGATCGGGTTGGCGGACAGCTTGCAGTAGGCCAGCAACTCGTCGTCTGTCTGGTAGCGCAGATCCTGCGCGGTAAATGCCACGTCCTGGCAGAACGCGTCCAGCAAGTCCTGCAGCAACTGCACAGGCAGGCCGTGCAGGGAAACCATATGCGACAAAGGGTCGAAAATCCCGGTCCAGCGTCCGCTATGGCCCTGGCCATTGACACTTCGCAACAGGTCGTCGCGGTACTGCGCCAGGTCATGCAGACGTTGCCCGGCCAGGGCCTCACCCTCGTCGGCGATGTCGTCGGCGGTACGGGCATACCAATAGATGGCAGCGATCGGTCCGCGCAGCGCGGGCGGGCACAACCAGGACGCCACCGGGAAGTTCTCGTAGTGGTCCGAGGGCTTGCGGAAGGTGTCGGTAGCGGGCTGCACGCGGGCATTGTCGCTTGACATACTGCGTGCCATTGGCTACATTACTGACCAGTCAGTCATTAAATATCCGTCGCTTCCTGCGATGCGATTCAGCCATGCAATTTCCGAAATTTGCCCTGATTGCCCCAACTGTTTTCCTGCTTTTGGCGTGCTCCAAGCCGGTTCCTGTGGAGGAACCGCTGCGTTCCGTCAAATTGCTGACGGTGCAGGTCGACAGCATGACATCTGGCGCCGAGTTTGCGGGCGAGGTGCGCGCGCGGGTCGAGTCGCGGCTTGCGTTTCGCGTGGGTGGCAAGCTGACGCGCCGCCCTGCTGAAATCGGGCAGCGCGTGCGAGCGGGCCAGACGCTGGCGCAACTCGACCCCCAGGATTTCAAGCTGGCCGCAGAGGCCATGCGGGCGCAGTTGCAGATGACGCTGACCAATCGCGACCTCGCAGCGGCAGACGTGAAGCGCTATCGCGACCTGAAGGAGCAGAACTTTGTCAGCGGCATCGAACTCGACCGGCGCGAGGCGACCTACAAGGCGGCAGCGGCCCAGGTCGATCAGATGCAGGCGCAGCTCTCGACACTGTCCAACCAGTCTGGCTACACCAACCTGGTCGCGGACGTCGCCGGTGTGGTCACCGCGGTGGATGCCGAGCAGGGGCAGGTCGTGACGGCGGGCGCGACGATCGTGCGCATCGCGCAGGATGGGGCGCGCGATGTGGTTTTCTCGGTCCCGGAGGACCGCGTGGCGCTGATGAAACTGGGCTCACCGGTCGAGGTGCGTCAGTGGTCTGACGGCAGCCGGCTGAGCGGCAGCATCCGTGAGGTGGCGGCGCTGGCGGATCCGGTGACGCGGACGTTCCAGGTCAAGGTTGCGCTTCAGGGCAGCGAGGCCTTGCCGCTCGGCTCGACGGTCACCGTGCTGCCGCAGGTCCTGTCGGCCAGGGGCCAAGCCGTGATCAAGGTGCCGACCAGCGCGCTCAAGCAGGACGGCCCTGGGTCGGCCGTGTGGGTATTCGATCCGGCCAGCAAGACTTTACGATCACAAGGCGTCGTGGTGCTGGCGGCCGATGGCAACGAGGCGGTGATCAGCCAGGGGCTTGAGCCAGGGATGCAGATAGTCAGCGCGGGGGTGCATGTGCTGCAGGCCGGGCAAAAGGTGGGAGTGTTCCGTGCGGCCGGTGCAGCGGCGCCTGCCGCCGCAAAATCTGCTTCCGCTCCGTGATGCCCGCGCCGCCTGTGATCAAGTCCGGCTTCAACCTGTCGCGCTGGGCGCTGGAGCATCCGGCGCTGACGCGTTATCTGATGGTGGTGTTGATGGTGCTGGGCGTGGCCGCCTACTTCCAGCTCGGCCAGGACGAGGACCCGCCGTTTGCCTTTCGCATCATGGTCGTACGATCCTTCTGGCCGGGCGCCACGGCCCAGCAGATGGCCGAGCAGGTGACCGACAAGCTGGAGCGCACGCTGCAGGAAGTGCCCTACGCGGACAAGATCCGCAGCTACTCCAAGCCGGGCGAGTCCCTCATCATCCTGCAGATCAAGGACTACTCGCGCGCGGGCGAGGTACCCAACATCTGGTACACGGTGCGCAAGCGGGTTGGCGACATGGCGGGCACCTTGCCCGCCGGCATCCGCGGTCCGTTCTTCAATGATGATTTTGGCGATGTGTACGGCGTGATCTACGCGCTGGAGGCCGACGGCTACTCGAACGCGGAAGTCAAGTCCTTCGCCGACGAGGTGCGCCAGCAGCTGCTCAAGGTCACCGACGTCAACAAGGTGGAGATCTTCGGCGCGCAGGAAGAGAAGATCTTTGTCGAGATCTCGCAGAAGCGTTTGGCGCGACTCGGACTCGACATGAACCAGGTCCTGGCGCAAATCAGCCAGCAGAACGCCGTGGAGAGCGCCGGCACGGTGCAGACGCCGCTGGATGTGCTGCAGGTGCGCGTGGCCGGCCAGTTCAATTCGGTGCAGCAGTTGCGCGATCTGGTGATCCGGGGCAGTTCCGGCAACCAGTTCCGCCTGTCCGACATTGCTTCGGTGCAGCGTGGTTACAGCGACCCGCCGGACGTGATGGTGCGCCACCAGGGCCGCCAGGTGATTGCGCTGGGCGTATCCATGGCCAAAGGCGGCGACATCATCGAACTCGGCCGCTCGCTCAAGGCCGTCACGGACGGCATCGACGGGCGCCTGCCGGCCGGCTTGAAGCTGGTGCAGCTGCAGAACCAGCCGCGTGCCGTTGCAAGCTCGGTCAACGAGTTTGTCGCGGTCCTGATAGAGGCGGTGCTGATCGTGCTGGTGGTGAGCTTTGTCAGCCTGGGGTTGCACCATCATCCGGCGCAGCCGCGCTGGTATCGGCGCTACAGCATCGACATCCGGCCCGGGCTGATCGTGGGCATCACGATTCCGCTGGTGCTTGCGGTCACGTTCCTGGGCATGTACTACTGGGGTATCGGCCTGCACAAGATATCGCTCGGCTCGCTGATCATCGCGCTCGGCCTGCTGGTCGACGACGCCATCATCGCCGTGGAAATGATGGTGCGCAAGATCGAGGAAGGCTACGACAAGGTGCGTGCTGCCACGTTCGCTTATGAAGTGACGGCAATGCCGATGTTGACCGGCACGCTGATCACGGCCACCGGGTTCCTGCCGATCGGCATCGCCCGCTCGGTGACCGGCGAATACACCTTTGCCATTTTTGCCGTCACGGTGCTGGCCCTGGTGATCAGCTGGGTCGTCTCGGTGTTTTTTGTGCCCTACCTGGGTACGCTGCTGCTCAAGTTGCCGCCACGGGCCATTACGGTACCGCCACTGGAAGGGGCTACGCCGGCCGCGCTGGAAGCCGCCCTGCCAACGGACTTCGAGCGTACCGTGCGCGCCAGCGTGGCGGCGCACGGGCAGGTGGCGCCGGCGCCGCACGAAAGTTTCGACAGCGCGTTTTACAACGCCTTCCGGCGCATGGTGACCTGGTGCATCGCACACCGCTGGACCACCATCGGGCTGATGTTGCTGACCTTTGCGCTGGGCATTGCCGGCATGGGCAAGGTGCAGCAGCAGTTCTTCCCGGATTCGAGCCGCCCGGAGATCCT
Source organism: Rhodoferax sp. (assembly GCA_031372035.1). Taxonomy (GTDB): domain Bacteria; phylum Pseudomonadota; class Gammaproteobacteria; order Burkholderiales; family Burkholderiaceae_C; genus CAISIP01. The sequence goes on from JANMKM010000342.1 coordinate 3,973, forward strand.
GCTCGACATCTGGTTTGCCGAAGGCACGTCGCTGGCGGCCAACGAGGCGCTTACCCGGCAAGTCGAGCGCCGCCTGATGGACGAGCCCGGCATCACCAGCGTCAGCACCTGGGTCGGCTCGGGCGTGCCGCGCTTTTACCTGCCGCTGGAGGTGCTGTTCCCGCAGATGAACGTGTCGCAGTTCATCATCATCCCCAGGGACCTGAAGACGCGCGAGGCATTCCGCGTGCGCCTGCCAGCATTGATGGTGCAGGAATTTCCGGAGGTGCGTTCACGCGTGAAGCTGCTGCCCAATGGGCCAC
>JANMKM010000372.1:0-4039 GCA_031372035.1 Rhodoferax sp.
GCTGGCGCAGGCCATCGACGGTGGTGCGGATGGCGGTGGGGTGGTGGGCGAAGTCGTCATAGACCACGATCTCCCCTGCCGGCCGCTGCACCCTGCCGCGCACCTCCATGCGCCGGCGCACGTTCTGGAACCTGCCCAGAACTTGCGCCGCTTGCTCAGGCGCCACGCCCAGGTGTTCGGCCGCGATGATCGCGGCCAGGGCATTGAGCTGGTTGTGGGCGCCGCTGAGCTGCCAGTTCACTTCTCCCGCTGGCTGGCCCTGGTGCAGCACCGTGAAGTGCTGCTGGTCACCCTGCAGCGAGTAGTCGCTGTTGGCAGCGAGTAGTCGCTGTTGGCAGCGCCGAAACAGCGCACCTCGCTCCAGCAGCCGGCATGCAGCACCCGCGCCAGTCTCTCTTCCAGACCCTTGACCACAACCCGGCCCTGGGCCGGCACGGTGCGTAACAGGTGTGCAAACTGGCGCTCGATCGCCGCCAGGTCGTCAAAGATGTCGGCGTGGTCGAACTCCAGGTTGTTCAGCACCAGAGTGCGGGGCCGGTAGTGGACAAACTTGCTGCGCTTGTCGAAAAACGCGGTGTCGTATTCATCGGCTTCGATCACAAAAGGCCTCCGGCCCCGGACCATGACTGCGCCACCCTGGCGCGCCGACACACCGAAGTTCAGCGGTATGCCGCCAATCAGAAATCCCGGCTCCAGGCCGGCAGCTTCCAGAATCCAGGCCAGCATCGCGCTGGTGGTGGTCTTGCCATGGGTGCCGGCCACCGCCAGCACATGGCGTTGCTGCAGGACCTGTTCCGACAGCCACTGGGGCCCGCTGCTGTAAGGTAGTCCCGCGTCCAGGATTGCCTCCATCAACGGGTATTTCGGGCTGCCGTCGGCCAGCCGGGCTCGGCTGACCACATTGCCGACCACAAACATGTCTGGAGCGAGCGCCAACTGGTCCGCGCCATAGCCCTCGAGCAGGGTGATGCCCAGGCGGCGCAGTTGGGTGCTCATAGGTGGATAGACGGTGCTGTCGCAACCGGTGACCCGGTGCCCGGCTTCGGTGGCCAGCGCTGCCAGACCACCCATGAAAGTGCCGCAGATGCCCAGGATGTGAATGTGCATATCGGAAATTTTAGGTGGAAATACAGCACATTGGCTTCAAAATTGGCGTAAATAGTGCGCGAACAGCTATCAAAGCCATAGCGAGGCGGAGCCCTGGGTAGCCCCGGGAAAATGGTGCACAATGGCCGCTATGGACGGCGTTGGCGGAAATGTGCAGGCTGAAATCAGCGCAGCGGCGGCGCGGCTGGTGGTCGAAGAAGGGCTGGAATTCGGCCCCGCCAAGCGCCGCGCCGTCAAGCTGCTGGGCCTGCCCATGCGTAGCGCGCTGCCCGGTAACGACAAGCTGGAAGAGGCGGTGCGTGAGTACATTGCGCTGTTTTGCGCCGACAGCCAGGAGCGAGAGTTGTTCGCGCTGCGCGGGCTGGCCCTGCTCTGGATGGAGCGTCTGGCGCCATTTCGGCCGCATCTGGCTGGCGCCGTGTGGCGCGGCACCGCGACCCGCAACTCCGACATCCATCTCCAGTTGTTTTGTGATGACCCCAAGAGTGCGGAGATTGCCCTGATTGACGCCCGTGTCAACTACTGGAACGGCCAGATCCGGGGCCTGCACGGGCGGGTGGTTGACGTGCTGAGCATCCAGGCGCAGTGCGCCGAGCTGGCCACCCACGTCGGTGTGCAACTGTCGATCTATGACCACAATGACCTGCGCGGCGCCTTGCGGCCAGATAGTGGCGGCAGTGCGCCGCGTGGTGATCTGCAAGCGTTGCGGGCACGGATGCTTGTGGCGCAGCAGGCGGTTGCCCATGGCCTCTGATGTCTCCACCGTCAGCCCGACCAGGCGGCGTTGGCTGTTCGCTGCAATGGCGGCAGCGGGCGCTGCGGCCGGCGCTGGTTTGGCTTGGCGCAGTATGGAGTCGATACCGCCGCAGGGCCTGGATGGGCTTTGGCAACTGCAGTTTGACACGCCCGACGGCCAGACACTGGCTATGCAGTCGTTGCGGGGACGGCCCCTGCTGCTCAATTTCTGGGCTACCTGGTGTCCACCTTGTGTCGAGGAATTGCCCTTATTGGACAAGTTTTTTCAGGAGAACGCTGCCAATGGATGGCAAGTGCTTGGAATTGCCATCGATCAGAAGGCTGCTGTACAGAATTTCCTGCGCCGCGCACCGGTTCACTTTCCGGTCGCGCTGGGCGGGCTCAATGGGGTGGAACTCACCTCCACCCTGGGCAACCTGAGCGGTGGGTTGCCGTTCAGCGTCGTGATAGGATCGAAGGCTTCGGTCTTGCAACGCAAGATGGGCCGCATCCATGCCGACGAACTGCGCGCCTGGGCTGAACTGCGCTAATCAGCAGTCTGGCAATTAATTTCTGTATTGTTTGCAATTGAGTATAAATTGCATTAAATAGCAGTAATTTCGGTTAAATTCCCATGCTGTTGAATAATATCAGTTGGAGACTCCATGGATCTGCGAAAACTCAAGACATTGATCGATCTGGTTTCAGAGTCAAATGTGACGGAACTGGAAATCACGGAAGCTGAAGGCAAGGTCAGGATCGTCAAGGGCGGCGCTGCTGCGCCAGCGGGGGCCGCCACAGCCGTATACCAGCCACCTGCCATTGCGCTAGCAGCGGCCGAACCTGTGCTCGCTGCAGTGCCTGTACCTGAGCCCGTGGTGCACCATTTCGTCAAGTCGCCGATGGTCGGCACCTTCTACCGCTCGGCCTCGCCGGGTGCCGCGGCCTTTGTTTCCATTGGTGATGTGGTCAAGGCCGGCGACACGGTCTGCATCATCGAGGCTATGAAGATTCTCAACGAGATCGAATCCGACAAGGCTGGCACTGTCACCCAGATCCTGTGCGAAAACGGTCAGGCGGTGGAATATGGCCAGCCCCTGTTCGTGATCGAGTGAGGCAGCAGCCACCACGTCATGTTCAAGAAAATACTGGTTGCAAACCGGGGTGAGATTGCCCTGCGGATCCAGCGTGCCTGTGGCGAACTGGGGATCAAGGCCGTGATGGTCTATTCCGAGGCCGATCGCGAAGCCAAGTATGTCAAGCTGGCGGAAGAGGCCGTGTGCATTGGCCCGGCACCGTCGGCACTGAGCTACCTCAATATGCCGGCCATCATCTCGGCGGCCGAAGTCACCGATGCCGAAGCTATCCATCCAGGCTATGGCTTCCTGAGCGAGAACGCTGATTTCGCCGAGCGGGTGGAAAAGAGCGGGTTCCAGTTCATCGGCCCGACGCCGGAGTCGATCCGGATCATGGGCGACAAGGTCTCCGCCAAGCAGGCGATGATCAAGGCGGGCGTGCCCTGCGTGCCGGGTTCCGAAGGTGAACTGCCTGACGATGCAGCGCAAATCCGGCGCATCGCCAAGGCCGTGGGCTACCCGGTGATCATCAAGGCCGCCGGCGGCGGCGGTGGCCGCGGCATGCGGGTGGTGCACACCGAGGCGGCGCTGGTCAATGCAGTGCAGATGACCAAGGCCGAGGCCGGCTCGGCCTTTGGCAATCCGGCGGTGTATCTGGAGAAATTTCTGCAGAACCCGCGCCACATCGAAATCCAGATCCTGGCCGACAAGCACAAGAACGCGGTCTATCTGGGTGAACGCGACTGCTCGATGCAGCGCCGGCACCAGAAGATCATCGAAGAGGCGCCGGCCCCCGGCATTGCGCGCAAGCTGATTGAACGCGTGGGCGAACGCTGCGTCGCCGCCTGCAAGAAGATCGGCTATCGCGGCGCCGGTACCTTTGAGTTTCTGTACGAGGATGGTGAGTTCTACTTCATTGAGATGAACACCCGGGTCCAGGTAGAGCATCCTGTGACCGAATGGATCACCGGCATCGACATCGTCAAGACCCAGATCATGGTTGCGGCCGGCGAGAAGCTGCCCTTCACCCAGCGCCAGATCGAGATCCGTGGCCATGCGATCGAATGCCGGATCAATGCCGAAGACCCGTACAAATTCGTGCCCTCGCCGGGACGCATCAC
>JANMKM010000202.1:0-5688 GCA_031372035.1 Rhodoferax sp.
TGGTGTTCAAGAACACCTTTGCCGACATTGAATTTGTGCTGACGCGCGGTACCGAGAACGGCACCCGCTTCGAGTTCGAGTGCTACGACACGGCTCACTTGTACAACCTGGCGCACTTCGTGGACCGCGGCGTCGTCAAAGGTCCGCTGTTCGTGCAGACGGTGTTCGGCATCCTGGGCGGCATCGGCACCCATCCGGACGATGTGGCCCACATGAAGCGCACCGCCGACCGCCTGTTCGGCCGGGACTACCAGTGGTCAGTGCTGGGTGCCGGGCGCTCGCAGATGCCGATAGCCGACATGTCGGCAGCGCAAGGCGGCAATGTCCGCGTGGGCTTGGAGGATTCGCTCTGGGACGGCCCGGGCCAGTTGGCCAGGAGCAATGCCGACCAGGTGCGCCGGGTGCGCAAGCTGCTCGAAGGCCTGGGGCTGGAGATTGCCAGCGCCGATGAGGCCCGTACGCTGCTGCAGCTCAAGGGCCGCAACGCGGTCGGCTTCTGACCGCCCCCGCCGCGCTCAGCGGTAGCCCATGCGGTGCGGCAACCAGAGCACGATCTCGGGGAACACCGTCATTGCCAGCAGCAACAGCAGCAGCATCACGATGAAGGGCCAGAGTTCGCGCAGCATTTCACCAATCGAGATGCCGGTGAGCGCGTTGGTCACGAACAGCAGCATGCCGAAGGGCGGGTGGATCAGGCCGATCATCATGTTGAGCACCGCCACCACGCCAAAGTGCACCAGGTCGATGCCCAGGCTCTTCACCATGGGCAGCAGGATCGGCACGAACACCAGCAGCAGCACCGAAATATCGAGCACACAGCCCAGCGCCAGGAACAGCACGTTGACCAGCAGCAGGAAGCCCAGCGGGCTCAGGTTGAAGCCACCGACCCATTGCGCCAGGGCCTGCGGCACGCCTTCGGCCGTGAACACGTAGTTCAGCAGGAAGGCTCCGGCCAGGATCATCGTGATCACGGCACTGGAGCGGGTCGATTCCAGCACCACAGCGAACAGGCTGCGCCAGGTCAGGGCCCGGAACAGCAGCGCCAGCAGCAGCGCATGCAGCGCGGCCACGGCCGCGGCCTCGGTGGGCGTGAACACACCGCTGTAGATGCCGGCCAGCAACACGATCGGCATCGACAGCGGTAGCGATCCGCGCAGGATCAGACCCGGCCACTCGCCACGTGGCACCGGCGCCTCGCGCGGCATCTTGCGCCGGGTGGCGATGACATGCACCACCAGCATCATCAGCAGTGCCATCAGCACGCCCGGCACCACGCCGCCGATGAACAGCGCGCCGACCGAGGCACCCGAGACCAGCGCATACATCACCATCGGGATCGAGGGCGGAATGATCGGCCCCAGCGTGGCGCTGGCCACCACCACGGCGCCGGCGAAGCCGGGCGTGTAGCCCGGCTTCTTGAGCATCTGGCGGATCGTCACCAGGCCCGGGCCGGCGGCGTCGGCAATCGCGCTGCCGCTCATGCCGGAGAAGATGACGCTGACCAGGATGTCCACCTGCGCCAGGCCACCACGCAGCCGGCCGACCACGATGCGGCAGAAGTCGAAGATGCGCTCGCTGATGGTGCCGGCGTTCATCAGGTTTGCCGCCAGGATAAACAGCGGCACGGCCAGCAACACATAGCTGTTGTAAAGGCTATTGAGAATCTGCTCGCCCGCAAGGCCCAGGTCCTGGCCCTTGACGATCAGGTAGGCGATGCCGCTGGCGATCATGGAAAAGCCGATGGGTGCGCGCAGCAGGAAGCCTGCGACCAGCACGCCGATCAGAGTCCATAGTGCAAAGGTCATAGTGCCCCCACGCTTGTCGCTACGCGTACTGCGCTGCCCCCCGAGGGGGCCTTCGCGCCTTGGGGCGGCCCGGCGGCGCTCATTGTCTGCCTCCGCGTGGTTCGTCCTGATCACGCCCGCGCACCAATTGCAGCAGCTGCCAGGCCGAGCGCAGCACCAGCGCCAGCAGCAGCAGGGCGAAGGGCAGGAACACCCACATGAACGGCAGACCCAGCACGGGCGTGCCTTCGCGCCGCATGAAGTGGATGTAGTCCCAGTTGGCCGGCAGCGCCCAGGCCGCCAGGCCGCCGATCAGCAGGCATCCGGCGGCACGCATCCAGCGCCGTACCCTTGGAGGAGTCCACTCGTATAGCAGATCGAACTTCACATGCTCGCGCTGCGGCACCATGAAGGCCGCAGCCCACAGGATCACCCAGATGTAGAGGACCACGGCCAGCTCATCGGTCCAGGCCAGCGGCCGGTCAAACACAAAGCGCGCAATCACCTGAACAATGAACACCCCGAACAGCGCGGTAAACAGCAGCGCCCCCACGCCATCTGCGGCACCGCGCAGCCAACGCAGCATACGCGCCAGCGACGCCTCAGCGCGTGGCATGGATGCGGTCAAGCAGGCCCGGCGGCCAGGTTTTGGCGTATTCGGACTGCAGGTAGGCCTGTTGCACGCTGCGCCGGAAGGCGGCTACATCGGGCGTGTCGACCCGCAGGCCCTGCTGCTTGAAGAACTCCACCAGCTGCGCCTCTTCCGTGATGCGGTTCTCGTTGTTGAAGCGCACTGCTGCCTGCACTGCGGCCTGCAACTGCCCCTTCTGCGCCGCCGTGAGCGCGTTCCAGCACTTGTTCGACACCGTGGGCAGCACCGCGTCCACCAGATGGCTGGTCAGCACGATCTGCTTGCAGACCTCGTAAAACTTGGCAGCGCGCACCGTGGGCAAGGGGTTGTCCTGGGCATCGACGGTGCCGGTCTTGAGTGCCAGATAGACCTCGCCAAAGGCCAGTGGCGTGGCCGTGGCACCCAGCGCCTCACCCAGGAACAGCCATTCGCGGGAGCTGGGCATGCGCAGCTTCAGGCCCTTCAAGTCGGCTGGCGCGCGCACCGTGCGCGGCTCGCGCAGACCCAGTTGGCGGGTACCCAGGTAGGCGGCGCCCAGTGGCGTGATGTCCAGCTTGGCGCTCACCAGTTTGTAGAGTTCCTGCCCGATGGTGCCGTTGTAGACCTTCTGCTGGTGCTCGGCATCACGCAGCACGTAGCCGGCGGTGAAGATTGAGAACTCGGGCACCAGCTTGGCGAAGTCAAACACCGAGGGCGAAGCCAGTTCCAGATTGCCCCGGGCCATGGCAGCCGGCTCGGTGCCCTGCTTGAACAGCGTGCCCGACAGGTTGATCTGCACATCGAACTGCCCCGGCGCCGATTTCTCAAGCGCATCCTTGAGCACGCCCCACATCTTGGCGTGCCAGTCGTCCGGCACTGCCGGTGTGGAAACGCGCAGCAGCACTTTGCCCTGGGCCTGTGCCGCCGGCGCTTGCATCAGGGCTGCAGCTGGAACCAATGACGCGGCAGCCGCGCCGATGGCCAGCATCCGGCGGCGCTGCGATGGGCGCGGGTTCATGGCAAGTCTCCTCGAGGTTCTGTGGGCCAGCGACGGTCTGGCGGCATTGGCGCCTAGTCTACCGCCCACGGGCTCGCCTCTCGCGAGCCGGTGTCGGCCACTGAGGCGCTACAGATTAAGGAGTACTCCGTGCTCTATCCATGAGCCTTTCAGGCCGTTTACCCTCTCACACCGGGGCACGGATCTCACTGCAGCTGCGACAACCGGTCCTGCGTCGCCAACTCCACAGCCTGCTCTGCGTCCTGCGGCAGCAGCAGCCGCTCGGCCACCATCTGCGCCGCGGCCGCACGCACCGCGGCGACATAGGCTGCCTGGTCCGGGTAGCGCTCGGCCAACGACAGGCGCGGATCCCCCGCTGCCTCGCGCGCGGCGCGCGTGGCAGCGAACGGCACAACCGCGCCCTGCAGCGGGAACAGGGTGCCGGCGCCGTAGCCGTCTGAGCGCGGGTTCCATCCGGTGTAGCTGGCGCGCGGCACGGCCAGCGGCAGCATGCGGCTGCCGGCGATGGCCATGCCGTCCTTGTCGGCACGCGGCACGAACACCGGGTACATGCCCAGCAGCTTCGGCGGAAACATGGTGGGGTCGGTGTAGCTCGCACCGGTGTAAATGCCGGTGTATGGCAGGCCGGGAATGCCGCGCGGCACCGCATCCGTCGCCTCCACCAGCGTGCCGTGCGCGCGCATGGGTACCCGGCTTGCAGGTGGCTCGGTGCCGGTGCTGATCCATGCTTGCATGGCCGTCAGCAGCGAGCGCATGGGTGCGCCGGCATGCATGGGGTTCACCGGCAGCGCCATCGTCGGCAACCGCTTCATCACCTCACCGGGGGCGGCGAAGTGCGGTGAGCCGGCGATCATGTAGGCCCGCACGTCGGCTGGCAGATCGAGGTGGTTGCCCTGCAGGTCGGTCACCAGCAGCGAGGCGCGCGATGCCCACCACTCATGCTCGCTGTCGGTCTGGATGACGCGCGGGCAGGTGGCGGTGGCACGGCAGCGCAGCATCAACCCGTCGCGTTTGCCGCTCAGCGGGTCCAGCAGCGTCTGGTAGGTGAACGGGAAAAGGTCCGCCTGCCAGGCCGGGTCTTGGGGATGGCGCGCGTTGCGACCGTTCTGGCCAAAGCGGTAGTTCGAGGCGATGCGCCGGCCACCGGCAATGTGCGGCATCAGCCCCTCGAACACCACGCCACCGGCCAGGTCCTCGTTGAAGCCGAGGTACAGAAAGTCACGCAGGAAGCGGCCGGACTGCGAGACGCCAAAGCCGATGGCGCGCTGCACCGCGCTGCGGCCGCCCGCTGCCAGCGGGTTCGCGGCAGTGCCGTCACGGCGCAGAAACGACACCACATCGCGCGTTGCTGCAAATCCCAGGCCGAGCACGGCGGGGTCACGCGCGACATAGGTCACCTCGTACAGCGCCGCGGCGTCGAAGCCGGTAGCCGGCCGGGTGATCTCCACGGTCTGCGCGCCGGTTGCGCGGATCGCCAGACCCGGTGGTTGCTCACGCGGCGCATCCCACTTGGCGCGCACCGTCACCTTCAGCGACGCCGGGTCCGCAATCGGCCAGGACAGGGTCGGCGTCGCTGGCGAACGCATGTGGTCGAACAGGAACTCATCGCGTGCCGCTCCGGTGACGCCTTGCAGCACCGGCGCGGCCAGCGCGTGCTGGTTCGGCTGCGAAGGAATATCGGCCTGCCAGCCGATCCAGGCCATGGTGTAGCCCTGGGCATGCAGGAAGCCGCGACCAGCGTCGGCCGTCTTCTCGGCCTGGGTGGCGGCCGGCTGGGCGATGTCGTCAAACAACTGCGGCGCGAGCTTGGTGCCGCGGTTCGGCACGTCGATCAGCAGCGTGCCATTGCCGCGCGCCGGATCGGCGGGCCGCAGCAACACCACGTCCGCCGTGGCCTCGACCCGACCCTGCGCATTGCGCGGCGCCTTGTCAATATCGGCGATGACGGCGTTGCGCCGGTCCGCCGGGTCCACCGCAATCGTGGCGCGTGCCGTGACCTTCACATAAGAGCCGACGCTGCCAAAGCTGCGGCCCTCGAACGCCGGAACGCTCTGCAGCACCTCGAAGCGGAGCACTTGCGCTTGCGAGGTCAGAAGAGGGCCGAGTACCACACACAACGCGGCAATACGGAATTTCATGATGTGTCTCCTGCATTCGCTACAGAATAAGTAGCTATCCGTGCTTTATTCATGCGCCTTTCGGTCGCTTTTTCGAGCGAAACGGTGGCTAAATCAGTCGCCGAGAAGCTCAAGATTGCCTCCAGTGCATTATTTGTC